>CANRER010000067.1 GCA_947629615.1 uncultured Clostridia bacterium
GGGCTCGTCGCTCGGGCAGATACAAAGCTACAGCGACGTTTCGGCCACGGTCAGCTTCAACAGTTTGCAAATCCAAAGCATAAGCGAGGGCGACAGAGTGACCGTCGGCGTGGCCAGCCTTATGGACAGCGTCGGCGGCAGCGTGGCCCGCAAGTACGGCGCGCCCCACAGCGGCGCGGACGGCGCGGTTATGTATAACGTAAAAATACGCCTCGACGACGGGCTCAACCTCGCGGCGGGAACGAAAATATCCGTCACCGTACATACAGCGAACGGCGATATCGAATGTCCCACCGGCGGCGTAATCACCTACCCCGAGCCGGAGGACATCGAGGTCGAGGAGGCGGGCGAGATTACCGCCGTATATGTGGAAAACGGCGACACCGTGCGGGCGGGGCAGGCCATAGCCCGCGTCGGCAGCGAAACCCTCGAGGACCTTGTGCTTGAGCGCGAAAAGGCCTGCCGCACGCTCGAGGAGGCTCTCGAAAACGCCCGCGAGAGCGGCGAAAGCTCCGTCAAGGCCGCCCAAAAGGCTTGGCAGGACGCGAAGGACAGCCGCGAAAACGCCATCGAAAGCGTGGATAACGCCCAAAGCGCCCTCGACGTGGCCAGAAAGGCCGCCGAGGATTACACCATTTATTCGCCCGTTTCCGGCGTTGTGCTTGAAAAGTACTACAAGGCCGGCGACAACTACAGTGGCGAGGGCGAAAACCGCAGCCTTATGGTCGTGGCCGACATGAGCGCCATGACGTTTACGATAAACGTTGACGAGCTGGATATTTCGAACATAAAGGAGGGCCAAAGCGTATCCGTCACGGCGGACGCGCTGCCCGGCGAACTGTTCATGGGCTCGGTAACGACGGTTTCGCGCATAGGCAATTCCGAAAGCGGCGTAACGGGCTACCCGGTGGAGATAACCGTCAGCGACGTGGGCAGCCTCATGAGCGGCATGAACGTCACCGCCGAGATTAACGTCGGCGTGGCCGAGGACGTAATCGTTGCCCCGGCGACGGCGGTGTTCATGATGGGCGATATGTACTACGCCACGGTCGTGACCCCCGGCGAGGCCGAGGGCGAGGAGGTCGAAACGCAGGTGCAGGTCGAGGTAGGGCTTCACAGCGCCGACCTTTACGAGATAAAGTCCGGCCTTAACGAGGGCGACGTTCTGCGCGATATGGGCCTCGCCCCGCAGGACGGGGATATGATGTACTGGTAAAGGAGCGTCGGCATGAACGTTGTAATGAGCTTTAAGATGGCTCTGCAAAGCATAGCCTCGAACAAGGTGCGCTCGCTTCTGACGATGCTCGGCATTATCATCGGCGTGCTGGCGGTTATAATTATGGTGAACATGGTCACCGCCGCCGCGATGGGTATGCGCGAGTGGATGGACCAGATGGACGCGAACGTGATAGAGCTTTACGTCAACCGCTACGGCGAAACCACCCGCCGCGTAACCCCCGCGGACGTGGATAACGTGGTTAAGGACAATCCCGACCTGCTCACCTTCGCCACCCCGCTCATAGAGGGCGGCGGCAAGGTGAAAAACGGCAACCGCAACCTTAACGGCCGCCTTTACGGCGCGAACGCGGGCTACGGCCTTATGAAGAACAGCGCCCTCGCGGGCGGCGGATTTTTCACCTCGTCCGACGTGAACAACCGCTCGAGCGTGGCCGTCATCGGCGAATACGTGCGCCGTCAGCTTTTCGGCGGGCGCGACCCTGTCGGGCAGGAGATAAAGATAGAGGGCGAGGTGTTCACCGTCGTCGGACTCTTTAAGCAGCAAAGCGAGGAGCTTAACGAGTGGGGCGACGACGCCCGCATAGTCATACCCTACACCCGCGCCCAGCGGCTGATGAAGAACGCCCGCGTGAGCGAGTACTTCGTCGGCGTGACCGACCCAAAGCTTTCCACCCAAGCGGTGAACAAGATAAAGGAGCTTTTCAAGCGCGTATATCAGGACGATAACGCCGTTTATGTGTATAATCAGGCCGAAAATATGCAGCAGCTAAACGACGAGATAAACTCCATGTCGCTGCTCGCGGCGGCCATCGCGGGTATATCGCTGCTCGTCGGGGGCATAGGCATAATGAACATCATGCTTGTAACCGTCACCGAGCGCACCCGCGAGATCGGCATAAGAAAGGCCGTGGGCGCGAAAATGCGCAGCATACTGACGCAGTTTCTTATCGAATCGGCGGTCATAAGCTGCATCGGGGGGTGCATCGGCATAGCCTTGGGCGTTGTGGGCAGCGAGTTTGCCACCATGGCCTTCGGCTATGACTCGGTGCCTATCGTGGACCAAATCCCCGTCATCGCGGCCTCGTTCGGCTTTTCCGCCTTGGTGGGCGTGTTCTTCGGCTTTTACCCCGCCTTTAAGGCCGCGCGTATGAAGCCCATCGACGCGCTCAGATATGAGTAGGGAGTGATTGAAATGATAAAAAAGATAATCGCGGCCACGCTCGCGGCGCTGCTCGCCGCCGCTCCCGCACTGGCCGATTTTGCCGACGTGGCCGACCCCGCGCAGGCCGAGGCCGCGCGTACCCTCGCCACGCTCGGCGTGCTTTCGGGCTTCCCCGACGGCAGCTTCCGCCCCGACGATTACGTCACAAGGGAGCAGTTCGCCAAAATCGCCGTCAGATTGCTCGGGCAGGAGGAAAAGGCCGCCGCCTCGCTTTCGGCCACGGCCTTTACCGACGTTTCGCCCGACAGCTGGGCCTTGGGCTATATCTCCTACGTCGCCGAAACGGGCATAATCGCGGGCTTCCCCGACGGCAGCTTCGGCGGGGGAAGGGTTTTGACCTTCGCTCAGGCCGTGACGGCGCTCATGCGCTGCATGGACTATACCGACGACGACATCGGCTTTCACTGGCCCGCCGATTTTGTGAGCAAGGCCCGTGCGCTGGGGCTGGATAAGGGCGTGGAGCTTTCCGCGAACGACCCCGTCACGCGCGGCGACATGGCCGTTATCGTGAATAACGCCCTGACGGCCGACCTCAACGGCCAAGTCGGCACGCCGCTCGCCTCCAAGGCGGGGATAACCGTCTACGACGACGCGCTGCTTTACGGGCTGAACAAAAGCGACAGCGGCGTTGTGGAAACCAGCGAGGGCAGCTTCAAGCTCTTGCCCGACGCGCCCGGGGCGGGCAGCTTCGGCAGCTCGGGAAGGCTGTTCGTCAGCCGCGAGGGCGAGCTTTTGATGTTTAAGAGCGACGGCGGCGACGGGCGCGAGATAGTCGTTACGTCGAGCCTCGCCAACGCCGACCGCCGCACCGTTGACATAAGCTGGGAGGGCGGCTCCGTCAGCCTGCCCTATAACGGCACGGTGTTTGCCGACGGCGAAAAAACCACCGCCGAGGCCATAGCCGAGCGGCTCACCACCGGCAGCCGAATGAAGCTGTTTTACGACGACGCGGGCGCGTTCAAGAGCGCCGTCGCCGACATATACACGATGGAAGGCCCCAAAACCGTCACCACCGGCGGGCGGCAGATATACGACCTGTTCGCCGTCGCCCCCTCGCCGACGGTTATCCGACGCGGCGTAAGGGCCGATATTGACGACATCGCCATTTACGACATAGTTTACTACGATGCGAACACCAACACCGTCTACGCCTACGACGCGAAGGCGAGCGGGATATACGAAAAGGCCGAGCCGCTGAAATCGTCCGTCACTCACGTGACAGTCGGGGGCAAAAGCTACAAAATCGGCTCGTCCGAGGCCGTCGGCAAGCTCAACGAGTCCGCGGGGGCCTTCGCGGAGGGCGATTTTGTGACGCTGCTCGGGCCGTCCGGCTGCGGCAAGACGACGACGCTGCGGATTATCGCGGGTCTCCGAAGCGGAGTATAAGGCCGACAAGGACTACTCCTCGAAGAAGGGCCGCCTGATGGAGCTGGCCTTCGCCGACGGCGCGGCCACGCTCAAATCCGTGACCTACAGCCCCAAGTCGGGCGCGCTCGATAAGGAGCTCATGACCTTCGGCGGCAGCTGGATAGCCGCCGACTGCAGCGTGCTGGTTCTGGCCTCGAACCCCGACGATGGCCCCGCCGTGGTGCGCAAGATACGCGTTTCCGATATTGACGGAGCCTCGCTCTCGAAAAATCAGGTGCTTCACGCCGAGCTTTCCGGCCCGATGAGCGACGTCACTCTGCTCTACCTTCAGAACGTGACGAAAACCGACTACGAGTACGGCGTGATAACCGCCGCCGATACCGTCGTCGATAGGGACGAGCAGGGCAACGTCATTCGCAAGTATACCTCCGGCAGCTACGCCGTGCTGCTCCACGGCGAGGAAACCAGCGTGTTCGCGGGCAGGCGCGTGTTCGCCACGCCCGTCGTCGGCATCAACTCCCTCACGGGCGAGTTTACCGACGCCGTGCTGATGGACAGCGGCAAGCGGCTGACAGCCGTCAGCGGCGGGCGGCTGAAGCTGGATAACACGGTCTACCGCGCGGCGGAGGACTTCGAGATATACCGCCGCATGGACGGCGAATACTCCCTCATATCCGCCGACGAGGCCCTGCGCCTCGGCTCCGCAACGGTGGAGCTTTACGGCGACGCCGGCGTTAAAAGCGGCGGCAGGGTGCGCATTGTCATCATAAGATAAAGGAAGATGAAAAATGAACTATAAACTGTCCGCCGCCGAGCTCGCCGCCGAGCTTGGCTCCGACACGGAAACCGGCCTCACGGTCGAACGCGCTCACGAGCGCATACACAGCCGTGGGCGCAACGTAATTCGCGTGCCGAAGGTGAAGCGAACGTTCGCAGGCGTTTTCCGCCGTCTGCTTTCGCCCCTGAACGTGGCGCTGCTGCTCATGGCCGCGCTCCAGCTTGCGGCGGGCGGGGCGGATAGGTTCCTCGTGGCCGCCGCGCTGGCTCTTTGCGCGGCGGTGGGCGCGGCGGTGTGGTATATCGGGCTGCGCCGCCAAGGCTCCGAGGCCGCCGCTCTTAAAAGCGCGCGCGAGCAAAGCGTGCGCGTCGTTCGCGGCGGCAGCGAGCAAACCGTTCTCGCTACGCTCCTGACGAGGGGCGACGTGATACTCCTCTCGCAGGGCCAAACCGTCCCCGCCGACGCGAAGATAATCTCGTGTCGGTCGCTCGTCGTGGACGAAAGCTTTATCGACGGCGACGGCTCGTCGGTCACAAAGTCCGCCGTGTGCGGGCTGGAGGACGAAAGCATAACCGTTCTTTACATGGGTTCAAAAATCCTCGCCGGCAGCGCGAGAGCCATCGTCACCGAGGTCGGCGGCGAAACCCAGCTCGGCCGCGCCGTCGAGGCCCTTGGCCGCAAAGAGCCCTCCTCGGCCTTGGCGGCGAGGGTTTCGTCCATAGGCTCTATCTGCGCCGCCGCGGCGGCCGTAATGTGGGCGGCCGCGCTGATACTGCGCCTCGCGGGGGGCTACGGGGCGGCCTCCGCTTTCTCCAATTCCTGCGCCGCCGCGCTGACGGCGGCCCCGGTGTCGCTCGCGGCGATTTTGCTCGCGACCTCCGCCCTCGATATACTCGGCCTTAAAAAGCGCGGCGTGACGGTCGGCTCCGTTTCGGCGATGGAGGCCGTAGGCGGCTCGACGGTACTGTGCGTGGGCAAGCGCGGCGCGCTGACGGAGCTCGGCTTCGGCGTGGGCGAGCTGCGCCCGAGCAAGGGCTTTAACGAAAATGACCTCCGCCTGCTCGCGGCCATGTGTACCACCGCCGAAATAAACGGGGGCCGCGCCTCGGGCGACCCCATGCAGGCCGCCCTGATAGCCGACGCTCTCTCGAACGGCTTCACCGCCGCCGATATACGCGAAAACGCCCCTATTGAGCGCGTGCTTGATAATCGCGGCTCGGCTCATGTTATGACGACCGTCCACAAAGCGGAGGGCGGGCTCAGGATAATCTGCAAGGGCGGGGCCGACGCGGTGCTGTCGCGCTGCGCCTATATATACGATAACGGCGCGCGCCTGCTCGACCCCTCCCGCGATATTGCCGCCGTCATCGGCGAGGCCCAGTCAATGGCCGCCAAGGAGCTTACCGTCATCGGCGTTGCCTATAAGGACGCGCACGACCCCGGCTCCGACCCCGAAAGCGGCCTCACCTTCGTGGGCCTTGTCGGGCTCAGCAATCCCCTCCGCAAGGACTCTCCGCAGGCCGTTAAGGTGCTCAATTCGATGGGCGTCAAGGTCTGCGTCATAACCGACGACAACCTCACCTCCGCCTCGGCCGTGGCCGAGGACTGCGGCATAGGGGCTTCGGCGGTTTATCGCGGGGCCGAGCGCATCGGCTCGCTCCGCCGCTTAACGCGCAACACCGTTCTCGCCGATACTCCCCCCTCGATGAAGGCCGATATTGTGGCCGAGATAAACTCCGCCGGGGAAAGCGTCGTCACCGTGGGCCGCTCCGTCGGCGACGTGGACGCCATGAGCCGCAGCGCGGCCTCCGCCGCCACCGACGCCTCCGCCGGAGTGTGCGCCGCCGCCGCCGATGTGAACGTCAGCGGCGCGGGGCTTATGCGGCTTGCCGCCGCCGTGCGCGAGTGCAAGCGCATATTCGTCAATAACGAGCGCATCGTGGGGTATCTGCTCTCGTGCAACGCGGCGGAGATGTTCTGCGCCGTGCTTGCGCTGGCGATGGGCTATTCGATACCGTTTTCGCCGCTGGCGCTCATCTGGCTCAATGTAGTTATGGCCTCGATAGGGGCCGTGGCCGTCTGGCGCGAGCCGTATCATCGGCGCGACAGCGTGCGGGCGAAGCGTCAGGGCCGCGACGGAGGGCGCGTCACGGCGGCCCTATTGCGCGGAGTAATCTGGCGCGGCGCGCTCATGGGCGGCGCGGCTATGGCGTTTTACGCCGCCTCGGCGGGCTCGCTCTCGGTGGAGGCTCGCCGCGCGGCCGTGTTCGCGGCTCTGTGCGCGGCCTTCGTGCTGATGGCCCAAAGCTGTCGGGGCGACGAGCCCGTGGTTAAGCGGTTCGGCAAAAACCCCGCCGCGCTGGTCTGCCTCGCGCTCGGGCTTGGGGCGGGGGCCTTGGCTTTGCTCGCGCCACCGCTCGCCTCGGCTCTCGGCGTGGGAGCGGCGGCCCCGGCTCCGCTTTCGGCGGCCGTAGGGGCAGGCGCGATTTCCGCCGTAATCGCGGAGCTTTTCAAGGCCGTCCGCGAGGCGGCTAAGCCGAAAAAGAAAAAACGCGCGTAGGAGGACTGACAATGCCCGTCGAACCGTACGGATCCGATAAAATCGAAGGCCGCAATCCCGTGGCCGAGGCCCTAAAAAGCGGCCGCCAAATAGATAAACTCTACGTGAAGCGGGGCGAAAAGCAGGGCAGCCTTATCCCAATTTTGCGCGAGGCCGCCCGCCGCGGCATAACCGTTACCGAGGTGGACGCCGCTCGGCTCGACGAGATGAGCGAAACCGGCAGCCACCAAGGCGTTATCGCGCAGGTCGCCCCCATAGAGTATTCCTCGGTGGACGACATACTCGCCGCCGCCCGCGAGCGGGGCGAGCCGCCATTCGTCGTCATACTCGACCGCGTGACCGACCCCCATAACCTCGGCAGCGTCGTCCGCACGGCCAAC
>CANRER010000068.1 GCA_947629615.1 uncultured Clostridia bacterium
CGATACCGAATATCCGGAATGGTAAAAAAACTCGCACCGTAAACTGACGCGCACGGGGGCCGGCCGAAAAATTCGTTCATAGTTCAAGGACCTAAAAAATAAGAAAACCCGCTCATAAGAGCGGGTTTTCTTTGTTAGTCTTTATTAAGCCTTCGCGGCTTCAAATTCTTCTTCAATTTCCTTGGAGGGGGCCTTGGTAAGCAGGCTGACGACGACTATCGTCACAATGCCGACGATAAAGGCGGGGAGTAGCTCGTAAATGGCCCAAACGCCGCCCATCGGGGCGACAAGGTATTTCCACACGAACACCATCACGCCGCCGGCCACCATGCCCGCAACGGCGCCGGGAAGTGTGGCGCGCTTCCAGAACAGGGCGCATATCATTATCGGCCCGAAGCTCGCGCCGAAGCCCGCCCACGCGAAGGAAACTATGCCGAAGATGGAGCTGTCGGGGTCGCGGGCAATTATAACGCCGAGAACGGCGATTATTACGACGGTCAGCCTCGCGGCTATCATGCTGCCCTTCTTGGAAATTTTAATGTGCATAACCTCTTGCAGCAGGTTTTCCGAAACGCTGCTCGACGCGGCCAAAAGCTGCGAGTCCGCCGTGGACATCGTGCTGGCCAGTATACCCGCGAGGATAAGCCCCGCCATGAGCGCGGGAAAAACGCCGTGGGTGGAGAGCATATCGGCTATGCGCACGATAACGGTTTCGGTGTTGCTGCCGGAAAGCGTTTCGATAAGGCCGCTGTGGCTCATGGCGTTGCCGATAAGGCCGATAAGCACGGCCATGCCCATTGCGATGACAACCCAAACCGAGGCCACGCGGCGCGAAAGCTTAAGCTTGTTTTCGTCCTCAATAGCCATAAAGCGCAGCAGAATGTGCGGCATACCGAAGTACCCGAGGCCCCACGCGAGGGTTGAGGCTATTTTGAGCGGGCCGTAGGGCTGCGCGGCCCCGTCGGCGTAGGTGCTTGTGAGGGAGAGGTAGCCGGGCAGAGCGCGGGCGTTATCCATAACCGCGCCGATGCCGCCGACGCTGACGGTGGAGAACACCAGCACGAACAAAATCGCTATCGACATTATTATGCTCTGAATAAAGTCCGTTGTGGAGGCCGCCATAAAGCCGCCGGCGGCGGTGTAGCCGACGATAACGACGGCCGAAATTATCATCGCCGTCATGTAATCCCAGCCGAACAGCGACGAGAACAGCTTGCCGCAGGCGGCGAAGCCCGACGCGGTGTAGGGCACGAAGAACACAATGATGATTACGGCGGCGATGGCCGCGAGAATGTTTTTGCTGTCGTGGAAGCGGTTCGAGAAGAACTGCGGCAGCGTGAAGGAACCCGTTACGTGGGTATAGCGGCGCAGCCGTCTTGCCGTCAGCAGCCAGTTAAGATATGTGCCGGCGGCGAGGCCGATGACCGTCCAGCCGACGTCCGCCACGCCGGAAAGGTAGGCGAGGCCGGGCAGGCCCATCAATAAGTAGCTCGACATATCCGACGCCTCGGCGCTCATGGCCGTGACGAAGGGGCCGAGCTTTCTTCCGCCCAAATAGAAATCCGACGCGGATTCGTTCCTTTTGGCAAAGCGTATGCCGACCAAAATTACACCTATCAGATAAAGGAAAATCGTGATAAGTATGCAGATTGAAGCCGTTGTCATAAGTATCACCCCATATTTATATAAGTTGCAAAACATTATAGCACAAAAAAATACCGCTGTCAACCGTTAATTTGCCCATAACGGCGCGGATTAGCTATTGATTTTTGACTATTTCACACATGATTTTCGTCTTTTTCGCCGCGCAAAGAAAAGGCCGCGAAGCCCGAGCTTCGCGGCCTGTGGCTCCTCAAGTTGGACTCGAACCAACGACCCTGCGGTTAACAGCCGCATGCTCTACCGACTGAGCTATTGAGGAATATTTTCGCTGACGAAGTGTATTATAGCACAACGAAAATAAAAAAGCAATACCTTTTTCAAAATTTTTTGAAATTTTTTTGCACGGGCGGGCGTTCATCAAAAAAAGCATTGACATTTTCATGAATTTGGTATAAAATTAAATATATATGATTGGCGGGAGAAATGCGTTTTGAAGGTGACACCGTTCGTTGAAAAAGCCGAAATAGAGGCCCAGCGGGCCGTTATGCGGCAAATAAAGCTTAATAACGCGGGCAGGGGGCTTCGCGCCCTCGTCGAAACCTACGGCTGCCAGCAGAATGTGAACGATTCCGAGCGGTTAAAGGGTATGCTCGCGGAAATGGGGTATACTATGACCGAAAGCCGCGACGAGGCCGACCTTATCCTGCTCAATACCTGCGCCGTGCGCGAAAACGCCGAGCAAAGGGTTTTCGGCGTTCTCGGCGCGATGAAGCATATAAAGGACGAACGCCCGGACGTGATTATCGGCGTTTGCGGCTGTATGCCGCAGCAAAGCGCCGTGGCCGAGCGCATTAAGGCGAAGCACCGCCACGTCGATTTGATTTTCGGCACTCACGCGCTTTACCGCTTCCCCTCGCTCCTCGCCGAGGCGATGGAGCATAGGAGCCGCGTCGTTGACATCGGCGGGGAGGGGGCGATAGCCGAGGGGCTGCCGAGCATGAGAAACGACGGCGTTAAGGCCTTTGTTTCGGTTATGTACGGCTGCAACAACTTCTGCTCGTACTGCGTTGTGCCGTATGTGCGCGGCAGGGAGCGCAGCCGCGCCGCAGCGGACGTGCTTGCGGAGGTGCGGGCCCTCGCCGAAAACGGCGTTAAGGAGGTCATGCTCCTTGGGCAGAACGTCAACTCCTACGGCAACGACAGGGGCGAGGCAGACGCCTTCGCCCGCCTGCTCGAAAGCGTGGGCGGGGTTGACGGCATCGAGCGCGTTCGCTTCATGAGCAGCCACCCCAAGGACATCTCAAAGACTCTGCTCGACACCATGGCCCGGTGCGATAAGGTGTGCGCCCAGCTTCACCTTCCGCTCCAGTCGGGCAGCGACAGGGTGCTGAAGGATATGAACCGCCGCTACGACAGGAAGCGTTACCTTGAAATTGTGGACTACGCGCGGAGCGTTATGCCCGACCTCGCGCTGACGACGGATATTATCGTCGGCTTCCCAACGGAGGAACGCGCCGATTTCGAGGATACCCTCGATATGCTGAGGCGTATCCGCTGCGAAAGCATTTTTTCGTTCATCTTTTCGCCACGCGAGGGAACGCCGGCGGCAAAAATGCAAAGCCGCGCCACCGACGAGGAAAAGTCCGCTTGGTTCAACGAAATGCTCGAGGTGCAAAACGCAGTCAGCGCGGAGCTTGCCGCCGCGTGCGTGGGCAAGGCTTACGACGTTCTCGTCGAGGGGCCGAGCCGCCGCGAGCCGGATTTGCTGACGGGCCGCACCTATGCGAACAAAATCGTCAATTTTAAGGGCGACCCCTCGCTCGTCGGCAGGCTTGCGCGGGTGAGGATAACCTCGTCGCACACGTGGGCGCTTTCCGGCGAGCTTGATAACTAACACGGGAATATAATTGAAAGGAAGATACAAATGGAAATTTTTGACAAAGCAAGAGAGCTCGGCGAGGCCATCGTCGAGAGCAGCGAGTACAAGACGCTTAAGCTGGCCGAGGCCAAGCAGGAGCAGGACGACGAAGCCATGAAGCTGCTTCAGGAATACAGCGCGATACGCCGCGATTTGGCCGAGGAAATAAACAAGGGCGACGTAAGCGAGGAGCGGCTCGGTGAAATCCGCGAAAAGGTGGAGGAGGCCTACGAAAAGGTCACTACCAACGACACCATCGTGGAATACCTCAACGCTAAGAACGCCTTTCAGGCGATAATCGACCAGATGAACACGATTATTTCCTTCCACATCACGGGCAAGCTGCCCGGCGGCTGCAGCGGAAGCTGCGAGGGCTGCTCCGGCTGTAATTGAGCGCGCCCGCGCCTTGAAGGGAGGGTCGGCTATGGCGGAATACACGCCTATGATGAAGCAGTATTTGGAAATAAAAGAGGCTAACAAGGACGCTATCCTTATGTTCCGCCTCGGTGACTTTTACGAAATGTTCTTTGACGACGCCGTTACCGCCAGCCGCGAGCTTGAGCTTACGCTGACGGGCAAAAGCTGCGGCATGGAAAAAAAGGCCCCCATGTGCGGGGTGCCGTTCCATTCCGCCGAGGGCTATATCGCGCGTCTGGTGGCGAAGGGCTATAAGGTCGCCATCTGCGAGCAGATGGAGGACCCCAAAAAGACCAAAACCATCGTCAAGCGCGATATTATACGCACCGTTACCCCCGGCACCATCGTGGACGAAAACGTCCTCGACACGAGAAGAACGAACTATATGGCCTCCATTTTTGCCGAAAACGGCTCCGAGGCCGTCGTTTTTGTGGACGTATCCACCGGCGAAATGCTCGGCACCGTCCTTGAGAACGACAATAACTGCGACGGGCTTTTGAACGAGCTTGCCCGCTTCGCCCCCGTCGAGGTCGCTATCGGCGGCGAGGGGCGCTTCCATAAACGGATAGACGAATTTTTCCGCTCGCACAAAGAGATAAGCGCTTTTTCGTATGAGGCGAAGGACGTTTTGCCCACGGCCCGCGAGGCGGTGGATAAGCAGCTTAAAAACGCGGCCGAGGTGCAAAGCCCGATGCTGCTCACGGCCGCCGCCACGATAATCGAATACCTTATCGAAACGCAGAAATCCGGCCTTTCGCACATAAACGAAATCAAGCTTTACGCCTCGGGCGAGTTTGTGGATATAGACATGAACAGCCTGCGCAATCTCGAGCTTGTCGAAACCATGCGCGACAAAACCAAAAAGACCACGCTGTTTTGGGTTATGGATAAAACGCGCACCTCGATGGGCGGCAGGCTGTTAAAAAGCTGGATACTCCGCCCCTTGGTGAACGTGAGCGAGATAAACGCCCGCCAAAGCGGCGTGGAGGAGCTCGTCAACAATCTTTCCCTGCGCGAGGAGCTGCGCGACGCCATGGACGGCATACTCGACATGGAGCGGCTTATGGGGCGCGTGTCGCTGGGGATATGCAAGCCCAGGGACCTTGTGGCCCTGCGCTCGTCCTTTGCAGCGCTGCCGCGCGTTTATAAGGCTGTTTGCGCCTGCCGCAGCCCCATAATGAACCGTCAGGCCGCCGCGCTCGACACTCTCGACGACCTTTGCGACTACCTCGAACGCGCCATTGAGGACGAGCCGCCGAACAGCGTCCGCGAGGGCGGACTTATCAAGAGCGGCTTCAACGAGGATATAGACCGCCTGCGGGCCGCGTCGAAGCACGGCGTAGGCAGCATAGGCGAGGTGGAGGCCCGCGAGCGCGAGCGCACCGGCATAAAGAACCTCAAGGTCAAATACAACAAGGTTTTCGGTTATTATATAGAAATAAGCAAATCAAACCTCGATAAGGTTCCCGACGATTATATGCGCAGGCAGACCACCGTTGGCGGGGAGAGGTTCATCACCCCCGAGCTGAAGGAGATAGAAAGCACGGTTCTCGGCGCGGCGGAGCGGCTTGCCGCTCTTGAGTACGAGCAGTTTGTCGAAATCCGCTCGCGCATCGCCTCCGAGGTCGCGAGGATAGACAAAACGGCCCGAGCCGTCGCCGAGGCGGACGCGATCTGCTCCTTGGCCGAGGTCGCCGCGAGGAACCGCTACGTCCGCCCCGAGGTGAACGTTTCCGACGAGATTTATATAAAGGACGGCCGCCACCCCGTGGTGGAGCGGGTGCTTAAAAACGGCGTATTTGTGCCGAACGACGCCAAGCTCGACTGCGCCGATAACCGCGCCGTCATCATAACCGGCCCGAATATGGCGGGCAAATCCACCTATATGCGGCAGGTCGCGCTCATCGTGCTGATGGCGCAGATAGGCAGCTTTGTGCCGGCGGCGGAGTGCCGCGTCGGCGTGGTGGACAAAATTTTCACGCGGATAGGCGCGAGCGACGACCTCGCCTCCGGGCAAAGCACATTCACCCTCGAAATGAGCGAGGTCAGCTACATATTAAAAAACGCGACGAAAAACAGCCTCTGCATACTCGACGAGATTGGCCGGGGCACAAGCACCTTCGACGGGCTGGCCATAGCGTGGGCCGTGATTGAGCATATATCCCAAAAAATCGGCATGAAAACTCTGTTTGCCACCCATTATCACGAGCTTACCGCGCTTGAGGACAGCCTTGCGGGAGTGAAAAACTATAACACCGCCTGCAAAAAGCGCGGCGACGACATCACCTTCCTGCGCAAAATCGTCCGCGGCGGCACCGACGAAAGCTACGGCGTCGAGGTGGCCAAGCTGAGCGGCGTGCCGTCGCCCGTCATCGAACGCGCCAAGGAGGTTTTGGCCGACATTATGTCGGGCGCGGCGAAGCCCGCAGTTTCCGCGCCGCACGCCTTTGCGCCGCCCGCCCCCGCCGAGCGGGAAAGCCCCGCCGTCGAGGCGCTGCGGGCCTTGGACGTGACGACCCTCACGCCCATCGAGGCGCTTAACAAGCTTTACGAGCTGCAAAAAATGGCGGAAGCCCAAATATAAACGAAAGGCGGCGCAGCATGGGAAAAATTAACATTTTAAGCAAGGACGCCGCCGAAAAGATAGCGGCGGGCGAGGTTGTCGAAAGGCCCGGCAGCGTCGTTAAGGAGCTGGTTGAAAACGCCGTTGACGCCGGGGCGAAAACCGTGACCGTTGAAATACGGCGCGGCGGGATTGCCCTTATCCGCGTCACCGACGACGGCTCCGGCATAATGCCCGACGACGCGGAGCGCGCCTTCATGCGCCACGCCACAAGCAAAATCAAAAACGCCGACGACCTCGAGCATATAACCACGCTCGGCTTTCGGGGCGAGGCTCTTTGCTCGATAGCCTCCGTCAGCCGCACGGAAATGCTCACCAAAACCGCCCGCGAGCCGCTTGGCACGAGGATAGTCCTCGAGGGCGGAGAGATAATCGAAAAAGGGGAAACGGGCTGCCCCGACGGCACGAGCATAACCATTGAGGGCCTGTTCTTCAACACTCCGGCCCGCATGAAGTTTTTGAAAAAGGACAGCGCGGAGGCCGCCTTCGTAACGGAGGTCTGCCAGCGGCAGGCCCTCGCGCGGCCCGACGTGTCGCTGCGGCTGATACGCGACGGCAGAGAGGTTTTCTTCACCCCCGGCAACAACAGCCTCGCCGACGCGGTTCGCTGCGTTTGGGGCAAGGACGTTGCGCGGTACATGGAAGCCGCCGAGTATAAGACCGAGGCCGTGCGCGTCACGGGCCTCGCCGGCGGGGGCGGGCTTTCCCGCCCGAGCAGGGCGTTGCAGATGTTCTTCGTGAACGGCAGAACCGTGCAGAACCGAACGCTCTCCCTCGCCCTTGCCGACGCTTACAAAAACGAGCTGATGGGCGGGCGGTTTCCGGCGGCGGTGCTGAATATCGAGTTAAACCCCGCGCTTTGCGACGTGAACGTCCACCCCTCAAAGACCGAGGTCAAGTTCGCCGACGAAAGGGCCGTGTAC
>CANRER010000069.1 GCA_947629615.1 uncultured Clostridia bacterium
CTGTAGCGCAGCGAGCGCGGGTGCATGGGCAGATTGGCCGCCACGGCGTTAATGCCGTAGCCGTCGGCCACTATTTCCTCGCGGTCGATTGCGCTGCTGATGGCCGAACGCACCGCCGCCGAGGCAAAAACAGGGTTGTCGTAATTGAGGCCGATATACTCGAAGGCCGCGCCGCAGGCGCGTTTTATCTCGCAGTTATCGCGGACGGCAAACTCGTCGAAGTCATAGACGCGGCTCTGCACGGCGTTTGTAACGCCGGTGGAAAAGGCCGAGGCCATCGCGAGCCGCTCGCGCACTATGCTGAAAACCACCTTGTCGAAGCCTGCGGCCCCGTCGCGGTAGCCGTCGAAGCGGGTCAGCGTAAGGCTTTGGCCCTCGTTATAGCTTTCAAACATGAAGGGGCCGGTGCCTATGGCCGCCGAATCGAGGCTGCCGGCGTTCAGCGGTATCACGGGGAAATAAAGCGAGCTTAAAATTTGGCTGTAGCTGCGGCTGAGATTGAGCGTCACGCTGTAGTCGCCGGTTTCGACGGCGGCGTTCACATAGCACAGCAGGTCGGAATACGGGCCGTCCTTTTCGCCCTTGATGGTGTTCACGGTGTAGACCACGTCCTTGGCGGTCAGCTCCGAGCCGTCGTGCCACAGCACGCCCTTGCGCAGGTTAAGCGTCAGAGCGGTGGCGTCGGAATTGAAGGCCCAGCTTTCGGCAAGCACGGGGCGCAGCTCCTGCTCGGCCGTGACGGCGATAAGCGGCTCGTACACGGCGAAAAGCGCGTCGCGCGCGGTGGGCGATTTGGCGAGCAGAGGGTTCAGGGTGTCGGAGGCGCACATGGCGAGGTTCAGCGTTCCGCCGTAGACCACCGACGTTTCGGAGGTCACGACGCCGCCCCCGTCCCCGCCGCAGGCCGCGAGCATGAGCGCGGCGGCCGCCACGGCGGCCAAAAGCCTTTTCATGGCAGCTCCCTCCTCTCTATAACGGCGGCGAGAGTGCCGCTTTTGCCGCCCTGCCCGCGATGGGAAAAGAAGGTTTCGTTTTCGCATTTGGTGCAGGGGGCGGAATTGTCGATTTTAACGAGGCCGAGGCCCCGCAGCATAAGCTCGTTCGCAAGCTTAAGGTCAAGCATATACTTGCCGCCGCCCTTATCCGTGCGGCAGCTTTCGGGGAAGCGCAGGGCGACCTCCTCGCCGACCTCGTAGCAGCAGCGGCCGATGGCCGGCCCGATGGCGGCGAGCATAAGCGCCGCGTCCGCGCCGAGCGAAATAAGCGTTTTCGCCGTTTTTTCAGCGATACGCGCCTCGGTGCCGCGCCAGCCGCTGTGTATGGCGGCGACGGCCCCTATGTCGGGGGCGTAAAGCAAAATCGGCACGCAGTCCGCCGCGAAGGCCATAAGCGGCACATTCGGCAGCAGCGTCACAACGGCGTCCACGCCCTTATCCCACGGGCGGGCCACGCCGAGGCCCACGCTCTCGCCGTCAATAAGCTCTATCCTGTCGGTATGCTCCTGATTTGTGGAGGTCAAATTCGCCTCGGTGAAGCCCGCCTCGCGGCAGAGTATGGCGCGGTTTTGCGCCACAAGAGCCGGGTCGTCGCCACGGCGCGGGCTCATGGAAAGAGAGGCGTAAGGCCCGCGGCTGACGCCGCCCTTACGCCCCGTAAAGCCGTGCATTATCTCCGTTCTCTCCGCGAGCAGGGCCGACTGCCACAGCTCCACGGAGCCTATTTCCCGTATCGGCATATGCGAGTTATCTCCTTTGCCAGGCCGGTTTCGTCGTCAATATCCACCAACGCCCCCGACAGCATATACCGCCCCGAGGCCACCTTAAAGCGGGGCCGCTTGCCCTCGCTTTCGGTAAAGCGGGCGATAGATGCGTCCTTATCGAGGCCCAGCACGCTGTTAAGAGCCCCGGTGCGGCCCGCGTCTGTCATATAGGCCGTGCCGCGCGGCAGAACGCGCTCGTCGGCTGTCTGCACGTGGGTGTGGGTGCCGATGACGGCTGAAACAAGGCCGTCCATATAATAGCCGAGGGCCTCCTTTTCGCTGGTTGCCTCGGCGTGGAAATCTATAAATATAATAGGGGTTTTTTCTCTGGCCTTTTCGGCCAGCTCACGCGCCATATGGAAGGGGTTAAGGTTATGCTCGTCCATGAAGGCGCGGCCTATGAGGTTTATAACCGCGATTTTGCGGCCCTTTTTGTCGGCCGTGACGGCCAGCCCCTCGCCGGGGCAGTCGATATGCAGATTGGCGGGCCGCACCAAGCTTTCGCCCTCCTGAAAAAGGGTGAAAATCTCCTTTTTGCCAAAGGTATGGTTGCCCATCGTGAAAAAATCCACCCCCGCGCGGCGCAGCTCGTCGTAGCCGCTGCGGTTCATGCCTATCCCGCCGGAGGCGTTTTCGCCGTTGGCGACGCAAAAGTCCACGCCCAGCTCGTACTTAAGCTCCGGCAGCAGGGCGAAAACCGCATCTCGCCCGGTTCGGCCCATAACGTCGCCGATAAAAAGCAGCTTCATTTATATTCCTCTCCCGGGCTCACAGCTTATCCGCGTACTTCTTCACGTAGGCGGCCTTCTGCGCGGCCTTTTCGTTTTCGTAAGCGTCGCGCATGGTTGAAATTATGGATTTGTCGGCCCCGCGCGCGTCCAGCTCGGCCGAGAGCTTGGAAAGTACCCCCTCGACCTCCGCGTCGCACTGCGACTGGAGCGAGTTCACATCGCCCACAAGCTTGCTGAGCGCGTTGGAGCGGGCCACGGCCTTGCTCGAAACGGTTTTCTGCTGGTCGTAGTAGGCCTTGGCGTTGACAAGGGCGGAGTCGATTTTGCCCATGTAGCTCGATTGCAGCGACGAAAGCCGCGCCACGGCCTCCGCCACCAGTTGGTCGGCTGTCTTGGCAGGCGGCTCGGTCTGCTTCGGGGCCGAGGGCTTCGCGGCGGCCTCGGGCTTTTTGGCGGGCTTTGCCGACGCGTCGGCCTGCTGCGCGGGCGGAGCGGCTTCCTCCGTCGGGGCCTGCGCGTCCGTCTGCGCGGAGGGCGCGTCTGCGGCCTCGGGGACGGCCTCGGGCATGGCCTCGGCGAAAATCTGAGCCATAACGGCGGTCTGCGAAAGCTCGCCGCTCGCTATTTTCTGCTTTTCCTCCTCGGTCATATCGCGCAGCTCCACTGATACCTGACTGTTCATGTCGGCAAGGGTGGTTTCCGCGTTAGACACGTTTATCTCGGCAAGCTCCTCGCTGCTGTAGCGCACGCCGCTGATGAGCGCGCTGATGTTGCGCCACTGCCACACCGCCAGCGCGGCGGCCGCCGCCACAAGCACAAGCAAGACTATCGCTGTTATCTTAAGCGCCTTTTTCATTTTTTATCACTCCTAAGCAATTCAAGCGCCAATTCGGCGTTTCTTGCGGCCTTCGCGCGGAGGGCGGCGTTTTCGCCGTCCAGTCGGGCGCGTATTTCGTCGCCGTTATCAAGACAATCCCTCGCTATTTTATAAAGCTCGTCGGCGGTGACGCCGGCGGCCTCAACATAGCGGCGCTGATTCATGTAATCCATCGTTCCCTTGATTTTCGGGTCGTATATTATGCCGAGCATAGGCACGCCCGCCGCCGACGCGAAAATCAGCATATGCAGCCGCATACCTATCGCCATGCGGCAAAGGCCGATAACCCCCAGCATTTCGGACACCGAAAGCTCGCGATCCACGATGAGCGAGGGACGCTTCATCTTTGCCGCTATGCGCCGGGATATGGCGAGGTCGCGGCTGAGCTGCATGGGGAAAAACAGCGGAAGATAGCCGTCCGCCGCAAGCATATCGGCGGCAAGGGCTATCTCGTCCTCGAAGTTCGGGGCCGAGCCCTTCCACTCGCGAACCGACACCGCCACAAGCGGCCTGCCGCCCGCGTCGATTATCTCCCGCGCCCGCTCCTCGGGGCAGGGCTTAAGCAAATACGCCGGGTCGGCCGTGACCTCCACCCTCGGGCGGGTGACGGCGCAGCGGCGTATTTCGTTCATGGAAACATTCTCGCGAAGCGTGATAAGATCGACCTTATTCAGCGTCCGCGTCACTTTTTTAACGTTTTTGTCGGATATTGGGCCGAGGCCGTTGGCGTACAGCATGACCTTCAGGCCCAGCAGCTTCGCCGCGCGGATTATGGCAAGGTAGTAGAGCAGGCTTTTGGTGCTGGTGGCGTCCTGAATAAGGCTGCCGCCGCCGCTGATGAGCAGTTTGCCGCGCGTCAGAGCCTTAAGCACGGCGAAGGGGTTAAAGCGGTTCACCGTGTCGATGCCGTAAGCCCTGCGCGTATGCTCGGCGTCCCCGGAAAGGGCCGTTATGCTCACGTCGGGGTCGAGGGCGCGCAGATTATCGACTATGCTTTTCAGCAAAGCCTCGTCGCCGCTGTTGCCGAGTCCGTAGTACCCGGATATGATTATGTCCGCCACGTCGCCGCCTCCTCCCAGTTTGAATTATACCATATTAATTTTATTTTGTAAATACAAATTAAAAAAATTCACAAATAAAGGGGCGGCTGCGTCCGTTTTTTCATCACTCCGCCTCCGCGTACTGGCTGTTATACAGCTCGCTGTAAAAGCCGCCGCGGGCGAGTAGCTCGTCGTGGCTGCCCTGCTCGATGATGTTGCCGTCCTTCATCACGAGAATGAGGTCGGCGTCCTTTATCGTCGAAAGCCGATGAGCGATAATAAAGCTTGTGCGGCCCTTCATCATTTTGGCGAAGGCCCGCTGAACTCGCAGCTCGGTGCGGGCGTCGATGGACGAGGTGGCCTCGTCGAGTATCAGCATGGGCGGCAGGCAGAGCATGACGCGGCTTATGCACAAAAGCTGCTTCTGCCCTTGGCTGAGGCTGCCGCCGTCGGGGCCTATTACCGTATCGTAGCCGCGCGGCAGGCGGCGGATGAAGCTGTCGGCGTGGGCGGCCTTGGCCGCCGCGACGACCTCCTCGTCCGAAGCGTCGGGCCTGCCCATGGCGATGTTTTCGCGTATGCTGCCCTCCTTGAGCCACACCTCCTGAAGCACCATGCCGTAGCTGCGGCGCAGGCTGGCGCGGGTGACGCGCCGTATATCCGTGCCGCTGACGCGAATTTCGCCGCCGCACGGCTCGTAAAACCGCATAAGCAGGTTGATGAGCGTAGTTTTTCCGCAGCCTGTGGGGCCGACTATGGCCGTGCGCTGGCCGGGGCGGACGCTGACGTTCACGTTTTCGAGCAGACGCTGCTCCGGGCGGTAGGAAAAGCTCACGTTATCAAGCTCCACCGAGCCGTCGGGCGCGGTGAGGACGAGGGCGTCCTCCGCGTCGGGGGTCTGGGGCGTTTCGTCGATGAGCTCGAACAGCCGCGCCGCACAGGCGAGGGCGTTTTGAAGCTCAGTCACCACGCCGGAGATTTCATTAAAGGGCTTCGTATACTGGTTGGCATAGCTCAAAAAGCAGGTGAGCCGCCCCACGCTGAGCCTTCCGCGCATGACGGCCAACGCCCCGACGAACGCCACGCCCATGTATACAAGGCTGTTCACAAAGCGGGTGGCAGGATTCGTCACGGACGAAAAGAATATGGCCTTGAGCGAACAGCTTCGCAGTCTTTCGTTTACCTCGTCGAACTCCCTCATACACTCGCCGCCACGGTCGAAGGCCTGAACGACCTTCTGTTCGCCTACGAACTCGTTCACCATAGCCGTCTGCTCGCCGCGCGCCTCGCCCTGGAGCCTGAACATCGAAAACGTGCTTTTGGCGATATAGGCCGCGACCAGCAGCGACACCGGGGTTATGAGTATAACCACAAGCGCGATGGCGGCGTTTTCGCGCAGCATAAACAGCAGCGCGCCTAAAATCGTGGCCACGCCGGTGAAAAGCTGTGTAAAGCCCATCAACAGGCCGTCGGCGAGCTGATCCGCGTCTGCTATGACGCGGCTGACAAGCTCGCCGTGGGGGTGCGAGTCGATATACGCGAGGGGCAGTCGCTCGATTTTGGCGAAGGCGTCGCGCCGAAGGTCGCGCACTACGTTATAGGTCAGCCGATTGCCGCAAAGGCTCATCAGCCACTGCAAGAGGGCCGTCGCCAAGGCCGAGGCGGCAATGCCCGCGAGGATACGCCCCACCCCGGCGAAGTCCACCCTGCCGGGGGCGACGATGAGATCCACCGCCCGCCCGGTGAGAACCGGAATATAAAGCGTCAGCGCGACGCTCGCGGCGGCGAAGGCTATCGAGGCCGCGAGGTAAATTTTGTATATCCCGATATAGCTCAGCACGCGCCGCAGGGCCGCCGCGCCGTTTTCAGGCTTTTTCATACCGCGGCCCCCTTTCCCTGCTGAGTTTCATAAATTTCCCTGTAAATTTCGCAGTCCTCAAGAAGCCGCGCATGATTGCCCATGGCGGCGACGTTCCCGTCGTCCAGCACGATTATAAGGTCGGCGTGTTGAATAGACGAGGTTCGTTGTGACACAATAAATACAGTGGTATCTCCGCCGAGGCCGCGCAAAGCCTTTCTGAGCCGCGCGTCGGTGGCGTAATCCAGCGCCGAAGCGCTGTCGTCAAGTATGAGTATCTCGGGCTTTTTGACGAGAGCGCGGGCTATCGTCAGCCGCTGCCGTTGTCCGCCGGAGAAGTTGCGCCCGCCCTGCTCGACGGCGGAATCGAGGCCCTCCTCCTTCGAGGCGATAACGTCGGTGGCCTGCGCCGTTCGGAGTGCTTCGAGCAGCTCGCCGTCCGAAGCATCCGCCCTGCCCCAGAGCAGATTTGAGCGCACCGTACCCTTGAACAGCACGGCCCGCTGCGGCACAACGCCGATTTTGCCGCGCAGGGCCGAAAGCGGGTAATCCCGCACGTCGCGCCCGTCGATGAGTACGCTGCCCCGGGTGGCGTCGTAAAAGCGGGGAATGAGGTTCACAAGCGTCGTTTTGCCGCTGCCGGTGCCGCCGATTATGCCCACGGTCGCGCCCTTTTCGGCCTTAAAGCTCACGCCAGAAAGGGCCGGCGCGCCGCCGCCCCTGTAGGCGAAGGTCACGTCCCTGAACTCCACGCGCGGTGCGCCGGGCACGGGCTTCGGCGCGGCGGAGGCGGACGCGGGCATGGAGGTTTCGGTTTCAAACACGGCTTGGATACGGTTGCCGCAGGCTACGGAGCGCGTAACCGTAACGATAAGGTTCGCCAGCTTAACAAGCTCCACCAGTATCTGCGACATATAGTTGACCAACGCCACGACCTGCCCCTGCGTGAGTATGCCGCTGTCCACGCGAACCGCGCCGACGTAGATAAGGGCCGCCGTCGCGAGGTTCACCACCACGTATGTCACGGGGTTCATCAGGGCCGATATTTTGCCCACGAAACGCTGAAGCGCGGCGTGGGAGTCGTTCTTTTCGTTAAATTCGCGGGTTTCCTTTTCCTCGAGGGCAAAGGCGCGAATGACGCGCG
>CANRER010000070.1 GCA_947629615.1 uncultured Clostridia bacterium
GACTTGTGGAAATAGTTGAGAAGGCGAAGTAAGCGCGTTTCTCGGTTAAGAAGGAGTGAATAATACATGATCCAACAGCAGACTATGTTGAAGGTTGCCGACAACACCGGCGCGAAGGAGCTTATGTGCATCCGCGTCATGGGCGGCTCCCTTAGAAGATATGGCAATATTGGTGATGTTATAGTTGCTTCCGTTAAGAAGGCAGCTCCCGGCGGCATGGTTAAGAAGGGCGATGTGGTAAAGGCCGTTATCGTGCGCAGCAAAAAGGGCGTACACAGGGCCGACGGAACCTACATTAAGTTCGACGAAAACGCCGCCGTCATCATCCGTGAGGACAAAAACCCCAGAGGCACCCGTATTTTCGGACCGGTCGCAAGAGAGTTGAGAGATCACGAGTATATGAAGATCCTCTCCCTTGCCCCCGAGGTTCTTTAATGGGAGGAAAGGCAATGAGTAAGAACATTCATATAAAAAAGAACGACGTGGTAATGGTCGTGACCGGCGAGGATAAGGGCAAAAAGGGCAAGGTGCTCAGCGTGGACCCCGATAAGCGCCGCGTTGTGGTCGAGGGCGTCAATATGGCGACCAAGCACAAAAAGCCCCGCCGTCAGGGCGACATAGGCGGAATAATCCATCAGGAGGCCGCCGTCAGCGCCACCAACGTAATGCACGTATGCGACAAGTGCCAAAGGCCCACCAGGATAGGCTACACCGTTCTGGGCGACGGCAGCAAGGTAAGGGTTTGCAAGAAGTGCGGCGAAAACTTCGATAAGTAAGAAAGGAGGCAGCTTATATGTCCACATTAAGAACGCTTTACACCGAGGAAGTTGCACCCGCTCTCTTTAAGAAGTTCGGCTACAAGAGCGTAATGCAAATTCCCAAGCTTGAAAAAATAGTTTTGAATATAGGTCTGGGCGAGGCGAAGGATAACCCCAAGGCTATCGACGCCGCCATGAACGACCTTGCGGCTATCACCGGCCAGAAGCCCATTGTGACGAAGGCGAAAAAGAGCGTCGCCAACTTCAAAATACGTCAGGGCATGAGCATCGGCGTTAAGGTGACGCTGCGCGGCGATAAGATGTACGAATTTCTTGACCGCCTTTTCAACGTTGCGCTCCCCCGCGTGCGCGACTTCAGGGGCATCAACCCCAATTCCTTTGACGGCCGCGGAAACTACTCTATGGGCATAAAGGAACAGCTCATCTTCCCCGAAATCGATTACGATAAGATCGACAAAATCAGGGGCATGGATATAATATTCGTTACCACGGCCAACACAGACGAAGAGGCCCGCGAGCTGCTAACTCTTCTCGGCGCGCCCTTTACCAGAAGCTAAGGAGGTAAAAGAAGATGGCAAGAAAATCTATGGTATTAAAGCAGCAGAAAGCGCCCAAGTTCAGCACACGCTCCTACAACAGGTGCAAAATCTGCGGGAGGCCCCACGGTTATCTTCGTAAGTACGGCGTATGCCGTATCTGCTTCCGCGAGCTGGCCTATAAGGGACAAATCCCCGGCGTTAAAAAGGCAAGCTGGTAAAATAAGCTTTTGGAAAAGGAGGTTTACTCATGCAAATCACAGATCCTATCGCCGATATGCTTACGAGAATACGTAACGCCAACTCGGCGAAGCATAAGGCTGTCGATGTTCCCGTTTCCAATATGAAGAAGGCCATCGCGCAAATTCTTCTGGACGAGGGCTACATCAAAAGCTATGAGATAGTAGACGACGGAAAGCAGGGCATGATACACATTGTTCTCAAGTACGGCGCCAACAACGAAAAGGTAATTTCCGGCCTTAAGAGGATATCCAAGCCCGGGCTCAGGGTTTACGCCGGCAAGGAGGAAATCCCCTCCGTATACAAGGGCCTCGGCATAGCGATAGTTTCGACGTCCAAGGGCGTTATGACAGACAAAAAGGCAAGAGCCGAACAGGTCGGCGGCGAAGTGCTCGCTTTTGTTTGGTAAGAAAAGGAATTAGGTGGTGAAATTATGTCAAGAATAGGAAGAATGCCTATAACAGTCCCCGCGGGCGTTACCGTTGAGATAGCCGACGGCAATCTGGTGACGGTTAAAGGCCCCAAGGGCACGCTTCAGAAACAGCTTCACGCTGATATGATCATCAAACAGGAAGGCTCAGAGCTGATTGTTCAGCGCCCCAGCGAGGACAAGGCTCACAAGAGCCTGCACGGTCTTACCAGAAGCCTGCTGCACAGTATGGTCGAAGGCGTTACCAACGGCTTTTCCAAGGAGCTTGAGATCAACGGCGTAGGCTACAGGGCTCAGATGCAGGGCAAAACCCTCGTAATGAACCTTGGTTACTCTCACAACGTTGAGTACGCTCCCGTCGAGGGCATAACCATCGAGTGCCCCTCTCAGACGAGCATAATCGTAAAGGGCGCGGATAAGCAGGCGGTGGGCCAGGTCGCCGCCGAAATCCGCGAAAAGAGGCCTCCCGAGCCGTATAAGGGCAAGGGCATAAAGTACGTTTCCGAGCGCATTATCCGCAAGGAAGGCAAGGCCGGCAAGGCTAAGAAGTAAGAGAGGAGATTGGCGAGATGATTAATAAGCCCAACAGCAACAAGGCAAGATTAAAAAGACATCGCCGCATCCGCAACAAGGTTGTGGGAACCGCTCAGCGGCCTCGTCTTAACGTGTTCAGAAGTCTTAACCATATATATGCCCAGATCATCGACGACGAAAAGGGCGCGACGCTTGTGTCCGCCTCCAGTCTTGAGCTCAAGGGTGAGTACGGCGGCAACAAGGAAGCCGCCGGCAAGGTAGGCAGAATGGTGGCCGAAAAGGCCAAGGCCGCCGGCATAACCGAGGTCGTGTTCGACCGCGGCGGCTATATCTACCACGGACGTGTGGCCGAGCTGGCCGCCGGCGCCCGCGAGGGCGGGCTTGAGTTCTAAGAAAGGAGGAAGGAAAAATGGCAGAGCGTGCAGAAAGAAACGACCGCAGGAGAGATGCTGCGGATATGGACATAATCGAAAAGGTCGTAAGGATCAACCGTGTTGCCAAAACCGTTAAGGGCGGCCGCACCATGCGCTTCAGCGCATTGGTGGTCGTGGGCGACGGCAAGGGCAAGGTCGGCTGCGGCTTGGGCAAGGCCACCGAGGTTCCCGACGCTATCCGCAAGGGAATCGAGGACGCGAAGAAGAATATGATTTCCGTCCCCCTTGTTGAGGGCACCATACCTCACGATATAATCGGCGAGTACGGCGCGGGGAGAGTTCTCCTCAAGCCCGCCAAGGAAGGTACCGGCGTTATCGCCGGCGGCAGCGTGCGTGCGGTCATGGAGGCCTGCGGCATCAAAAATATCCGCACAAAGTGCCTTCGCAGCAACAACCCCACCAACGTTGTGAGAGCAACCATAACCGGTCTTTCGACCCTTAAGAGCGCCGAAGAGGTGGCTCGTCTTAGGGGCAAGGCCGTAGAAGAGCTGTAAGGAGGAGATCGACGTGGCACAGCTTAAAGTGACGCTTGTGAAAAGCACTATCGGCAGCAAGGCCGATCAGATCGCTACCGTTAAGGCTCTCGGTCTTAAAAGGATCCGCGACGTGAAAGTGATGAACGACACCCCCCAGATCAGGGGTATGATAAACAAGGTATCCCACCTTGTAACCGTTGAAGAAAACTGAAGGAGGTGTGGCAAATGAAACTCTATGAGCTTAGCCCCGCACCCGGCAGCAAGACCGAGGCTAAAAGAAAGGGCAGAGGCGCCGGCACGGGCAACGGCAAGACCGCGGGCCGCGGTCATAAGGGCCAGAACGCCCGCAGCGGCGGCGGCGTACGCCCCGGCTTTGAAGGCGGCCAGATGCCTTTATACAGACGTTTGCCGAAAAGAGGCTTTAAGAATATTTTCGCAAAGAAATACACCGAGGTGAACGTTTCCGAGCTTAACCGCTTTGAGGACGGCGCCGTTATCGACGCGGCGGCCCTCAAGGAGGCCGGCGTTATCTCCAAAATTCAGGACGGCGTTGTCGTTCTCGGCAGAGGGGAGATAACTAAGAAGGTAACTGTCAGGGTTGCCCGCGTGACCAAGGGCGCCGCAGATAAGATAGCGGCCGCCGGCGGTAAGGTGGAGGTGCTTTGAGGTGCTGGAAACAATACGTAACGCTTGGAAGATACCCGATCTTCGCAAAAAGATACTTTACACCCTGTTTCTTCTCGTCGTATTCCGCTTCGGCAGCGTGATACCCGTGCCGTGGCTCGACCCCACCGTCGTTCGCGACGCGCTCACTCAAAACGGCAACACCCTGTTCAACCTGATGGATATATTCGGCGGCGGCGCCCTTTCGCAGGCGACCATCTTCGCGATGTCCATCACACCCTATATCAACAGCTCGATTATCATGCAGCTTCTCTGCGTCGCCATTCCCGCTCTTGAAAGAATGAGCAAGGAAGGCGAGGAGGGAAGAAAGAAGATAACCAAAATAACCCGCTACCTCACGGTGGCGCTGGCGGCCCTTCAGTCTTGGGGCATGACTCTTACGCTGAAAAACGCCGGCGCTCTTATGAGCGTTAAGGGTATTCCCAACTGGCTTGTTATGCTCACGGTTATAGTGTCCTTCACGGCCGGCACGTCCTTCCTTATGTGGCTGGGCGAGCAAATCACCGGCAAGGGCATCGGCAACGGCATATCCATGCTGATTTTCGCCGGTATCGTGAGCCGTATCCCCTCGATGATGGTTTCCGCGTGGAGGTCCTTCATGTCGGGCGGCCAGAACCAGTGGTGGTGGCTCATCGCTCTCGCGATTTATGTTCTCGCCTCCATCGCGTTCGTTGTGCTGGTAAATGAGGCCGAGCGCAGAATACCCGTCCAGTACGCCAAGCGCGTTGTGGGCAGGAAGATGTACGGCGGGCAAAGCACCTTTATCCCGATAAAGGTCGCCATGGCCGGCGTTATCCCCATCATCTTCGCTATGTCTATCATGACCTTCCCCGCCACTATCGCCACGCTCTTCGGGCGCAGCGAGGGCGTGCTTGTTACGGTAGCCAGATTTATCACCGGCGGCGGCGGGCTTGTCAGCAGAATATTCTATCCCCTCGCTTACTTCCTGCTGATTGTCGGCTTCACCTATTTCTACACCTCGATAACCTTTAACCCCGTCGAGGTAGCCAACAACATCAAGAAGAACAACGGCATGATCCCCGGTCTGCGTCCCGGCAGGCCCACCGTTGAGTATATCACCAAGGTGCTTGGCAGAATTACGCTCGTAGGGGCAATCTTCCTTGGCATCGTGGCGGTGCTTCCCATCGTGATAAGCGAATGTATCCCTCGCATAGGCTCTCTCAGCTCGCTTGCCCTCACCGGCACCAGTTTGCTCATCGTCGTAGGCGTAGCCCTCGAAACCGTTAAGCAGATTGAAAGTCAGATGCTCATGCGTCATTACAAGGGCTTCCTTGAATAAGAGGCGGGCGGCATGAAAATTATCATCATGGGGCCGCCGGGGGGCGGAAAGGGAACTCAGGCGGAATACCTCCGCGACACTCTCCTTATTCCGCATATTTCCACCGGCGCGATAATCCGCAAAGCCATAAGCGAGAAAACACCCCTGGGGCTTAAAGCCGAGGAATATATAGCCGAAGGCCACCTTGTCCCCGACGATATAGTTATCGCGATGGTTAAGGAAAGGCTCGGCGAGGAGGACTGCCGAAAGGGCTATATCCTCGACGGCTTCCCGAGAACCATACCTCAGGCCGAGGCTCTGGACGAGATGGGCGTAACTCCCGACTGCGTTCTCTGTATCGACGTAGAGGACGAGTCCATCGTCGAACGCCTCAGCGGCAGGCGCGAGTGTAAGGACTGCGCCGCGTCGTACCATGTCAAGTATAACCCTCCCCAAAAGGAAGGCGTTTGCGACAAGTGCGGCGGCGAGCTCATACTTCGCAGCGACGACGTGCCCGAAACCATTCGCGAAAGGCTCAAGGTCTACCACGAGCAGACCGAGCCCTTGGAGGAATTTTACCGGGCGAAGGGGCTGCTCCGCATGGCCAAGGGCTGCGAGGAGCTTGAGGACACTACTCGGAACGTTATGCGGGCCTTGGGAGTGGAGAAATGATCGTAATAAAAACCAAAGCCGAAATAGAGCTCATGGCCGAGGCCGGGAAAATCGTGGCCGAGGCCCTGAGCAGGGCGGAGGAGGTCGTCAGGCCCGGCATGACCACCGCCGAGCTTAACGCCGCGGTGGAAAAGGTGATACTTTCCCACCATGCAAAGCCTTCGTTCAAGGGCTACCGGGGCTTCCCGGCAAGCTGCTGCATATCTCCGAACGAGGTCGTCGTACACGGCATACCCTCCGGCAAAACCGTTCTTAAGGACGGCGACATCGTAAGCGTTGACGTGGGCGCCTATTACAAGGGCTACCACGGCGACGCGGCGCGCACCTTTCCCGTGGGAAAGATAAGCGATGAGGCGCAAAGGCTCATCGACATAACAAAGGAATGCTTCTTCAGAGGCGCGGCAAAGGCCGTCAGCGGCAGCCGCATAGGCGACGTCGGCGCGGCGGTACAGGAGTACGCCGAAAGCAACGGCTGCGGCGTCGTCCGCGAGCTGGTGGGCCACGGTGTGGGCAAAAACCTGCACGAGGCTCCCGACGTGCCGAACTTTGGCCGCGCGGGCCACGGCGTTCGGTTGGTGAAAAACATGGTTATCGCCATTGAGCCGATGATAACCGCCGGCGGCTATAAGGTCAGCTTCGACGAGCGCGACGGCTGGACGGTTCGCACCGTCGATAAAAGCCTCGCGGCTCATTACGAGAACACGGTCGTGGTAACGGACAACGGGCCCGTGTACCTGACCCTCGTCTGAGGCGGCCGTGGGCGGCGAAAGAGCCGGGTTCGCTCCCGGCGAGATAGTCGTTTCCGCGGCGGGCCGCGATATGGGGCGGGCGTATCTCGTCCTCGGCGAACAGGACGGCTTTGTCCTCCTGTGCGACGGAAAGCGGCGCGGCCTCGCGAAGCCGAAAAAGAAAAACCCAAACCATGTGACGCCGCAGGGCGAAAGGGCCGACCTTTCGCTGATAAGCTGCGACGCCCATGTGAGGAAGGCTATAAAGCATTTTAAGAAAATCAAATCCGAAGGAGGTTGTCACCTTGGCTAAGGACGATGCAATCGAGCTTGAAGGCACGGTTCTGGAGGCGCTCCCCAACGCGATGTTTCAGGTGGAGCTGCCCAACGGCCATCAGATTTTGGCCCATATTTCCGGCAAGCTTCGCATGAATTTCATCAGGATTTTACCCGGCGACAAGGTTACGGTGGAGCTTTCCCCCTACGACCTCACCCGCGGGAGAATTACATGGAGAGCTAAGTAGTTTTTTCACCCGAGTGAAAATATATAGGAGGTAATTAAAATGAAGGTAAGACCCTCTGTTAAACCTATTTGCGAAAAGTGCAAGATCATCAA
>CANRER010000071.1 GCA_947629615.1 uncultured Clostridia bacterium
TTTCACTGAAGGAAAACGCCGTCGGCCTTGTAGTGGACGACAGCGACTTTCCCAACGGGCGGCTCGACGTGGCTGTGCTGAACCGGGGTGCGGGCCTGCGGCTCGCGGAGTGCGTTTCGGGCTACGGCCTTGTCATGCTGGCCGACTGCGATCGGCTCGCCTGCTCGGGCAGTGATTTCCGCTCCGTAATGGACTCCGTGTGCGCCAAAACCGTGTTCGCCATTTCCGCCCGCCCCGCCGAAAACAGCCGCCTTTGCGATTACATACGCCTGTACGTCGGCAAAACGGTGTATTCCCTCACGAAAAAATGAAATTTCGCAAAACTACGTATAGTAGCCTGCGGTGCGCCGAGGCCGACGCTCCCTACGAGGCCATATTCTTAGGCTAAAGTACTTGCACTGTAGTGTGGAGGCACGGGGGCCGGCCGAAAAAATCGTGCAGAATGGACGACGTCGGAGCAGGCTTCGCATCGCGGTTTAGGCTTTTTCAAAACCTAAACCGAGCTCGCTTTGCCGCTCCTCCTTTTCCCCACAAATCCGGCTTCGCCGTCTTTGCTGGGGCCCCTATTGCCCCGCCGCGAAGCGGCGCAAAACAGGCGAATGCCTGCACCGAGGGTGATTTTCGTTCACAGTTCAAGGGCTTAAAATAACGAAAACCCACTCTTACGAGTGGGTTTTCTACATTAATTTATTGGTTTTTGTAGCCGTACAATGCTCAAAGCAGACTTAAATCAATACATTCAGCCCTTGAACGGTCTGCACGTATTTTTTTACGGCCCCCATTTGCATTTTACTTCCAGCCGTCGGTACCGGTCCAAATACCCTCGGCGGCTGTGGCAGACGTATCCTCCGCCGAAGCAAGCTTGCCGGCCTTATCGGCAACAAGCTCCGCGCTGGCGGCCATAATATCCTCCGTGGGGAGGACAGCCGAATTGACCTCGGGGGTTTCAAAATACTTTTTCATTTCGTTCATCCTCCTTATATCTCTTCAATAAATTCGATTTCGCCGAAATCGTCGCTGATTTCTTCAACAATCTCGTCGTCGAAGGTAAACTCGATTTCCTCGAGCATAACGCTCTCGGCCTCTGCAACAGCCATGCCGAGGGTAACGGTTCTGCCGTCGTCGCTGACGGTCATATCCGTCTTGGTTTCGCCCGCGTCGATGGCGTAGCCCTTGACGGACTTAAACCTAAGACCCGCGTTGTAGGCCGCGTCGTTAAGGGTTATAACGCCGTTCTTATAGTCCATCAGCTTTTTGGTTTCGGTGGTAAGCTCGCCGTCCTTGATATAGATACCGCCGGCGTTAATAACCTCGATAGCCTTGTCGAGCTGAGCCTCGGAAATCTGAGTATCCTTGGCAAAGCCCGCTATGGCGTCGGCCACAAGGCTGTATACGCTGACCGCTGCGGTCTTGGCGCCCTCCTTGCCGGCGCTGCTCGCGGCGGCCTTGTAAAGGGCGTTGGTATCCTTGGTGAAGAAGGATACGCCGGTGGTTCCGTTTTCGGTGGAAACCGAAGCGACGGGAACCTCGTCGTTGCCGTTCTTATAGACTTTCACGGTGTCGCCGCCGGACGTGCCGAGGTCAAAGTCAATGGTGAAGTCCTCGCCGTTCCAGCCGAGAGCGGCGGTGATTTCGTCCGCCGAGGCGGGTTCGGGAATAAGCCCGTTGATCTCGTCCTCGGTGAGAGCGGTGTTGAAGAACATGAAGTCGTCGATAGAGCCGTTGAAGTCGTCGTTGTCGCCGCGGTTATTTTTGTCGGCGTACCACTGCGAACGGCCTATGAAGTTGCGGTCAATCGTGCCGGAAATCTCGTACGGCTCATGGGTAATATTTGTACCCTCCGCCATTTTTTTGAGGCCGTTTGCGTCGGCGACGTAAACCTTGGTCGTCTTGGAAACCGCGTCGTAGGTGGTAACAAGCCAGTATTCGCCGGACGCTATCGGGCCGCCGCCAATCATTTGGGCCGAACCGTTATTATACTTAAGACCCGCCTGATACTGATTTGCGCCGCTCCTTGTGTTAAGTCTGGTGAACATACTGTCGCTGCCGGCCTTACCGAAGTCGTAAAGTCTGGTATCGTCTATGTTTTTGCCGCCGGAAATCTTTTGGGCGACGGTGTAGCTGCGAACGCCCGCGAGAATATCGTGAGGCACGTTCAGGTAGCTGTTGGTATCCCAGCCCTCGGGCTCGTTAGCCGTGAGGTCGAGCTTGCCGTTGGCGACAACAGCCTTGGAGCCCTTGATTTCAGCGTCATTCCCATGACCGCTCACATCGGGAACGGTGGTTCCGTCAACAGCGTTAAAGTCGTAGTGGAATACTATGTTTTCCTTGTATACGTCATTCCTCGCGAGAACCTTTACGGTAAATTGCTTGGTCTTGCCGCCGAAGGACGCGGTAAGCGTTACCGTATGCTCCTCGCCGTCGCGCGTAACCGCGCCGTTGTTTGCGATAACGTCAGTATTGTCACTCGTCCAAGCGATGGCCGAGCCGCCGTTGGTCTTAGCGGGAAGCACAAGGTCGGTCGCGATTTCTTCGGGAAGCGTGAGCAAGTCGTAGTCAAAATTCTCGAAAATCTTTTCGGCCTCGGCCTGCGCGGCTTCTTCGTCGAAGTCTTTGGCCTCGTCGCGAACCTCGGCTTGAGTCAGGGCCGCAGCCGCAGTGCGAACGTTAGCCGCAACCGCCGGAAGCCCGCCGGGAGCGGTTATGCTGTCGCCCAAGCTTATATCAACGTCCTGCATGGTGGCGTCGATAAGGCCGTTCACGTAAGTAACGAGCTCACGCGAGGCGGCGTCGTAGGTTATAACGTAATTTATCCAGCCAAGAGAGGACTGGCTCTTTGTTCCGCCGGTTCCGCCAAGGCTGAAATACCACGCGGAATCGCTGAAAAGGTTTTGGCTCTTTTCAGTCCTATCGCCCACTGTTATCATGGGAGCGACCGCGGCATAATTGTAAGTATCGTCCACAGTCTGCTTTTTGAGCTCTACCTTAAGGTCGCCGCTTTCAAGAAGAGCGCCCTCGTCGGCAATATCGTTCTGGAGCAGCTCAAGCGAGATTGTAAAGCTGCCGTTTCCGGGAGCGGCGGCCAGCTCGTTGTTTTCGGTCAAAAGCGACTTTACCGTTCCATCGCCCTCGTCAAGCGTATTATTGACGGGCATGGCCTCCATATCGGTAATCGTCATCATCTGCACGGGATAGCCGAGGCCGCCGTGCTGATTGCTGTGAATCCAATAGTAATAGTCGCCGTTGAACCAAGTGAGGCGAAGGTCGCCCTCGGCGCTGCCGTTGGCAACGTAGGGACGGGCGTTGTTCTTAACGGAGTCCTTTGTTATTTCGGTGGTGGTTTCGACCGCGCTGTAATCGTCGTTAAGGGTGTACTTAACTATCTCCCATACCTTGCCAAACGCTCCGTGTACGGGAACAGAGGCGTAAACGTCATGCGTATTGGCCTTGTCGATAGACATACCGCCGCTGTAGCAGTTTTCGGTACCGGGAGTCTGGTGGAAGAAGGTGTTGTCGTCGGGGTCGGGAAGATTTGTCTTTTCCCAAGCGGAACCCGTATAATGAGCCAGCCAGTAGTCATGCTTTTTCTTGCTGCCGTCAATCTTTACCATCGCGATTACGGGCAGGCTGTTTTCGTCAAGGGCTATCTCCCACACCCAACCGCGAACATTGTTTTCACGGTAAACGACCTGCGTATCGGTCTCGGTTTCACTGCCGCTGACGGTATATCTGCCCTTATTAAGGTCTTGAAGCTGCTTTCCGCCGGCATCGTGAAGCGTTAAATCGGTTATATCAATATAGTTGCAGTAGATGGGGTTGGTATCCACATTGTCGGGGTGAGTGCCTGTGTATGTCAGCCATACCTTGCTTATACCGTCGGAGGCATACTTGGCATAGGGGCGGCAAGCGGTACTGCTTGCACCCTGAATGTTAGACCTAACTATCTGCTGCGGCCCCCAAGTGAAGCTTGTGGTATAGCCGTTAGCCTCGGTGGGCATTTCAAGCTGAGCAAAGGTCGGGTGCCAGTCAACGCCTCTCCAACCCATGTAGATATGGTCGGGGTCGCTTTCAAGGATAAAGGGGTTGGGATAGGTGGTATTGTATTCCGTAGCGAGCCTACGCTCCTCGGCCAGAGTGGTAATGTCGTAGGGCTGCTTGGAAACTCTGTAGTAGAAGCAGGCCTCGTCGGTATGACGGCTGTAGATTATCATGATATGATGATCCGGCAGCTCGAGGAAAGCGGGGTTATTATGGTCGTCGGGCTGAAGGTTGCTGCGGACAAGAACCTCCTCGTATTCGCCGGTTTTGTTGTCGTACTGAGTGGCGCGAACGTTGCCCACATTATCTATGTAGCCGATATAAGTGATGTTTTTGCCGTCCGCGTCATTCTTAACGGTGAGCGTGCGGGGGTCAGCGAACCAGCAGGTCGCGCCGTCGGCGATAATGCTGCCGGTGAGGCCTGTGCCGTCGTGTTTCTTATAGTTAAGCGTAATTTCGTGCTCCTTTCCGAGCTCGGCCACTATAGTGCGGTTAGATGACTCCTCATCGTAAACGTAGTATACGCCGTCCGCACCAAAGTAGGTCGTCCCCGGGGCGGGGAAGGTGTACTCGCCGGCAGGGATAACAAAGCTCTTGTCGGCAAAGGGATTGAGAGCGGTATCTTCATCAGCCGTATGCTTTACTGTCACCTTGGCAACGGTAGAGGGGTCAATATCCGCAGAAATCTTGAGGCCTTGGAGAGCCATTGCGGCATACTGATCGTTCCAATTCGGGATAGTTGCCTCGATGCTCTTAAAGCCGTTGATGGAATCAACTGTTTCTGTGCCGACAACGGTACCTTTGCTTGTATAGGTAACAGTCCAGTTGGACGCGCCCTTTACGGCCTCTATCTTCATAGTTGTGCCGCGGAGGGCAAGAACGTCCGCGCCGGTGCCGACATATTTAAGATTGCCGTCTTCACTGCCGCCCTTTGCGCCGACAGTCGCTTTAACGTTTTTGTCGTAGTAAACCGTCGCAAAGACCTTGTCGTCCAAATCCTTGAATTGCCATGTCTGATAGTCGTTGTCCGCTGTCTGAGTGGCAAACTTATACTCAAAAACAAGCTTCGTCGCGCCTTTGGTAAGCTCGCTGTTGCCAAAGGTCGCCGTCTTTGTTTCGACAGGCTCTTTGTCGCCTCTGGCCCCTGTGCGGAAAAACATAAGCGCCGCGTCGCCGTACGGGCTGCTGCTCCATACGCCGCCGTCGCTCCACTGTGTGCTGAATGCCGCGCCGCTGTTGCCGGACCAACCGTAGTCGGCCAAGTCAACATCGCCATGATGATTGCCCTTTTCAATAATGGTCGCGTCAAACAGCGTGACGGTTTCGGTCGCCGCGAACGCGAGCAGCGGGCATACCGAAAGCATCATCGCCAAGGCCACGGCCAAAGAAATGAACTTTTTCATATTTTCTCTCCTCCATATTAAATTTATATTACAATTTTACACTATTTTTGCCGGATTGTCAATAGCGTTTTGATACATTGGCGCTTATTTTTTCTCCGGCTCGGGGGCGGGCTCGGGCGAGCCGTAGGTTTCCTCGGCCAAACGGGCGCGGATAAGGGCGTCGAGCTTGGCGGCGAAGTCGGGGGTATCCTCAAGATACTTGCGCACGTTGTCGCGGCCTTGGCCCAGACGCTCGCCCTCGAAGCTGAACCACGCGCCGCTGCGCTTGACGATGCCGAGCTTTTCGGCCACGTCGAGAATACAGCCCTCGCTGCTTATGCCCTTACCGTACATGATGTCGAACTCGGCCTCCTTAAAGGGGGGCGCGACCTTGTTTTTGACCACCTTGACCCTTGTGCGGTTGCCGATAAATTCCGAGCCGTTCTTTATCACGTCCTGACGGCGCACGTCCAGCCGCACGGAGGCGTAAAACTTAAGGGCGCGGCCGCCGGCGGTGGTTTCGGGGTTGCCGTAAAGCACGCCTATCTTTTCGCGGAGCTGGTTGATGAAAATGCAAACGGTGTTGCTCTTATTCACAACGCCGGCCAGCTTGCGCAGGGCCTGGCTCATCAGCCGGGCCTGCAGGCCCACGTGGGAATCGCCCATTTCGCCCTCTATTTCGGCCTTGGGCACAAGGGCGGCCACAGAATCGACAACAATAACGTCCAGCGCGCCGCTGCGGCAGAGAGCCTCGGTTATCTCGAGCGCCTGCTCGCCGGTGTCGGGCTGAGAAACGATGAGGTTATCCACGTCCACGCCGATAGCCGCCGCGTATACCGGGTCGAGCGCGTGCTCGGCGTCGATAAAGGCGGCCTCGCCGCCGCGCTTTTGAGCCTCGGCCACGATATGCAGCGCGACCGTGGTTTTGCCGCTCGATTCGGGGCCGAAAATCTCGATTATCCTTCCCCTCGGCACACCGCCTATGCCGAGAGCGAGGTCAAGGCTCATCGCGCCGGTGGGAATGGAGTCCACATTGAGGCGTGGAGTTTCGCCAAGGCGCATAACGCTGCCCTTGCCGAACTGCTTTTCTATCTGGCCCATAGCCAGCGCAAGGGCCTCCTTGCGGGCCTCGGCCTCCTTTATATCCACCACCGGGGCAAGCTTTTTCTTGTCGTCGTCTTTTGCCATTTCGGTTCCTCCCATGTCAAATATTGCGAACGTATGTTCTTATTAATTTCATTTTATACTATTTTTCGCCGTTTGTCAATACGTTTTTTTAAGAACCTCGGCGCGCGCAAGCAAAAGCGCGTTTTCCCGCGCGGCGGCGCGGATTTCGTCGCGCGAGCCGGAAAGCCCGAGCCGTTCGGCCCGCGTCCCCTCCGCCGTGGAAACGCCCACATACACCAGTCCGACGGGCTTTTCGGGCGTTCCGCCGCCGGGGCCGGCAATACCCGTCACGGAAACGGCGACGTCCGCGCCGCTTTTTTCGCGGGCGCCGACGGCCATTTCGCGGGCGGTTTCTGGGCTGACGGCCCCGTGAGCCAGCAGAGTGTCGCGGCGAACGCCCAAAAGGGCCTCCTTGGCCTCGTTGGCGTAGGTGACAAAGCCGAAGCCGTAAACCTCGCTCGCGCCGGGGACGCTCGTTATTTCCGCGCCGATTAGCCCGCCGGTGCAGCTTTCCGCCGTGGCAAGCGTAAGGCCGCGCTCCTTAAGCAGGGCGACGAGCTCCGCCGCAAGATTTTCGTTCATTTTAATTCCTCCCCTCCAAAACAACCCACTCGGCCTCGGCCACGGCCTTTTCGACCCAGTATTCCATATCTATTTTGCTTTGGCTTTCGAGCAGCTTATCGAGAGTCGGCTTTGTGGTGGGGTGCTTTGGCACAAACACCGTACAGCAGTCCTCGTAGGGGAGGATAGAGGTTTCAAAGGTGCCGATTTTCCGCGCGAGGAAAATCGGCACCTTTGAAACCTCTAT
>CANRER010000072.1 GCA_947629615.1 uncultured Clostridia bacterium
TTGCGCTATGGGCCGAAGGCTCGACGTAGAGCGGCGAGGCGACGGCTTCGGCAGTGATTATTGGCCCGAGGGCAGCGCGCTGGTCTATGTGCCGATGAACGTTGTTTATGACGACGGCCCCGATGGGGTTCGTCTTAATTTGGACAAGGGCTGCTACTGGCTCGGCCCCGAGGAGGCCGAGGCGGTAACGGGCTTCCGCCCCTTCCGTGCCGACGGCGGGGAGGAGGGGCCGAAAATCGTTTTTCCGCTATAGCCGTCTGTCTTGGGGCTTGACAAATTTCGCGCGCCGATGTATAATTGTAGGGCTATAAAAGTGCATTGGAGCTGATACCTTGAAAACCGCGATAAAAATAATCAAGGCCGCGCGAAAATACTGGGGCTGGCTTGTGATTTCGGTCGTCGCCATTCTCGCGAACAGCGTGCTGGGGCTTTATCTGCCTCGGGCGGTGCGGCGGCTTATGTTCCTCATATCCGACCGCGACCCCGAGCTTGTCGATAAGGCCCTTTCGCTGGCGGGCGTATTCCTCGCGGTGGCCCTGCTTCAGTGGGTTGCGCAGTTTTTGAAAACCTTCTGCACCCACAAGGCCGCGTGGAGCTTCGTCCACGACCTGCGCGTGACGATGTATTCGCACCTGCAAAAGCTTTCGATGAGCTTTTTCCACGACAAGCAGACCGGCCAGCTCATGAGCCGTATCATCAACGACACCGAAAAAATGGAGCTGTTCATCGCCCACGCCAGCACCGAAATTCTCGCCGGCGCATTGATGTTTATAGGGGTTATGATAATGCTTTTCACCATAAACGTCACCCTCGCGTGGGTCAGCGTGGCGGTGGTGCCGCTTGTTGGGGTGGGCGTGTGGTATTACGCCGTTAAGGTGAGGCCGCTTTTCAAGGCCCGCCAGCAGATTGTGGCCGAGATGAACGCCGTGCTTCAGGATAACATCTCCGGCATAAGGGAGATACAGATATTCAACCGACAGGAGCGCGAAACGGAGCATTTCGAGGCCGCCAGCCGCCGTTTTACGACGTATAACATAATGGCCCTGACGCGCAGCGCGATAGTATACCCGGCGATAACCTTCCTAAACCAGATAGGCACGGTGCTGGTAATAGCCGTGGGCGGCCTGCTCGCGACGCGCGGGGTGGCCTCCGGCGACATCGTGGCCTTTATCCTGTACCTCAGCTCGCTCTACACCCCCATCAACAACCTCGCCCGCGAAAACGAGGACTTGCAGGAGGCTCTCGCCGCCGGCGAGCGCATTTTCGAGCTGCTGGACGTATGCACCGACGTACCCGAGCCGGAAAACCCCGTATCGCTCGGCAAAGTGCGCGGCGAAATCAGCTTCAATAATGTGGACTTCCACTATAACGAGGGTATGCCCGTGCTGAAGGACTTCACCCTCGACATAAAGAGCGGCGAAACCGTCGCCCTCGTCGGCCCCACGGGCGTGGGCAAAACAACTGTTGCCAGCCTTGTGGCGAGGTTTTACGACCCCACCGGCGGCAGCGTCTGCCTCGACGGGGTTGACCTGAAGGACATAAGCCTTAAAGACCTTCACGACAATATTTCGATGGTTCTTCAGGACGTTTTCCTGTTCCACGGCACCGTTGAGGAGAACATAGCCTACGGCGCGGATAACCCCACCCACGAGCAGATTGTCGCCGCCGCGAAGGTGGCCAACGCCCACGAGTTCATCACCGAAATGGAAAAGGGCTACGACACCGTCGTGGGCGAGAGGGGAGTGCGCCTCAGCGGCGGGCAGAAGCAGCGCATATCCATCGCTCGCGCGATTTTGCGCGATAAGCCCGTGCTTATACTCGACGAGGCCACCGCCGCCGTGGATAATTCCACCGAACGCCTCATACACGAGGCCATAGATAAGGTTATCGAAAACCGCACCACCATCATCATAGCTCATCGCCTTTCGACCATAAGAAACGCCGATAAAATCGCCGTTATAGATAAGGGGGCCGTCTGCGAAATCGGCACCCACGAGGAGCTTATCGCGCGTGACGGAATGTATAAGCGGCTGTATTTTGCCGCCGGAGAATAAAAAAATGGCGGCCATTGGCCGCCATTTTTTATTTATTTTACCGCTTATTCGACCGCAATCAGCCGTGAAGCGGCGGCCTCATTTTCGCTTTCGGAATATTCCTCCGGGGCGAGGGCGGCGCGGAGGGCGTCGCCCTCGTTTTGGGGCGACATTTCCTCGTTCACCCTGTCGATAAGGGCCTGCGCCTTATCGGGGTCGGCCTTGTTTGGGTCGAGGGAAAACTCGATAAGCATATTCGTGCCCTCGCAGTCGGGCTTCGGGGAAATCAGCCCGCTTTCGCCGTCCATGACGTAGGCGGAATTGGGAACCATTCCCTCGTAAACGGCCATGTACAGCGGCCTGTCGGCAAAACATTCGATGCTGTCGCAGTCCACAATGCGGTACTCCACGCCGTCGATTACCTTGCGGACGCTGCTGCCGCCAAGCGTGAACACGTTGAAATCCCGAGGGTTTAACCCGCTTATCAGCGGCGAAACCATAAGGCTGTCGGCGTCGGTCATTTCGGCCCCGTCGGTGCGTTCGAGCGCGAGCACGGCGTAGGTGCGCTCGGGCGAAAGCTCGTCGGAGGAGTCGGCAAGCTCGCTCAGCTCGCTGCCGGAGCGCACGCCGAGCAAGGTCGCGCGGTAGCCGCCGTCCTCGGCGGAAATGTTCATGCTCTCGCCCTCGAAGCTTTCGGCAAGCTTGGCGTCGCCAAGCTCTCTCGCCGCCCTTTCGGCGGAAAGATAGCGGTAGGCCGCAAAGGCCGCCGCGGACAGGGCCAGAGCCATGCAGGCGGCCAGCAGCGCCGCCTTAATAATAAGCGGTTTTTTCGTTTTCATTTCGGCATCAATCCTTTCTTCAACCCTTTTCTTCAGACCGTCGTCAACGGTCATTTTTTCAAACAGCTTGTTATACAAGCTTAACGCCTCCTTCCTCGAGCCGCCGACGCAGATTTTCGCGCCCGCGGGCGAGCTGCGAGCGGACGGTACCCTCGCGCAGCCCGAGCATTTTCGCCACCTCGGCGGTTTTGTAGCCTTGACAGTAATGCAGGTATATGACCGCGCGGTAGCGCGGCGGCAGGGCAAGTATCTCCTCCGCCAGCCCCAGCTCCTCCGGGGCCGAGGCGTATCCCACCAAGCCTTCGCTCTCCTCGGCGCGGCGGCGCTTGCGTTTGCGAAGGCCGTCCTTGCAGAGGTTTATGGCCGAGCGGAGAAAAAAGGCCTTTTCGTGTTCGTCGCTTTCAAAGGCGGGCCTCGGCCTTTGCATGAGCTTCACGAACAGGTCGGCGGTCATGTCCTCGGCGTCGGCCCTGTTGTTCAGCCACACCATGCCGAGGCGGAAAACCGCGTTGGCGTATTTGCTCCACGCGGCGGAAAAATACGCCCTTTCCTCGTCGTTCAACGCTGTCGCCTCCGTTTGTTTTTTTGTATCGATACATTAATAACACGTTTCGGCGGGCCGAAATGCTGCGCCGAGGGGGAAAATTTTCGGCAAAAGAAAGGGAGGTCCGCCATACGGACGGGCCTCCCATGTTCAAAATGCTATGTCCCTAAAGACGCCTTACATCATTTCCCACAGCAGGTCGGTATACCTCGCGGGGTCGTCCAACGGCAGATTGGCGATGAGCAGAGCTTGGTCGTAGAGCAGCTCGCCCAGCCGCGCGCACTTATCCTTATCGAGCTGCCAAGTGTCGAGCAGCATATAAAAGGCCTTGTGCGTGGGGTTTATTTCAAGCACGCGCTGAGCCTTGATGTCCGGCCCGTCGCCGGGAATGGTGCTGAAATATTTTTCCATTTCGAGGCTTATCTCGCCGTCGGCGCTGAGGCAGACGGGGTGGCTCTTGAGCTTGTGCGACAGCCGCACCGCCGACACCTTGCCGTTAAGGCTGTCGCGGAGGTAGTCGAGCATTACCTTGTTTTCCTCCTCCTTGAGCTCGGTGTCCTTTTTTTCGTCCTCGTCCTCGATGCCGAGGTCCTTGTCGTTGATGGACTTGAACTTTTTGCCCTCGAACTCGCCGAGCATATTCACGACGAACTCGTCCACCTCGTCGGTCATGTAAAGAATGGCGTAGCCCTTATCCTTCAGCTGCTCGGTTTGGGGCAGGCTGTCCACGCGGGCAACGCTGTCGCCGCAGGCGTAGTAGATGTACTCCTGTCCCTCGGGCATATAGTCGAAGTACTCCTTTAGAGTCTGGAGCTTTTTCTCGCGGGAGGAGTAGTAGAGCAGCAAATCCTTCAGAGCGTCGCGGTTCGCACCGTACTCCGAAACTATGCCGTATTTGAGCTGAAGGCCGAAGCTTTCCCAGAATTTTTCGTACTTTTCGCGGTCGTTGTCGAGAAGGCGTTTAAGCTCCTGCTTAACCTTTTTCTCGATGTTGGCGGCTATGGTGCGGAGCTGGCGGTTATGCTGAAGCAGCTCGCGCGAGATGTTCAGCGACAAATCCTGCGAATCCACAACGCCCTTGACAAAGCGGAAATGCTCGGGGATAAGATCCTCGCAGCGTTCCATTATCATTACGCCGCTGCTGTAAAGCTCCAGCCCGCGCTTGTATTCCTTCGTGTAGTAGCCGATGGGCGTGGCTGAGGGGATGTAGAGCAGGGCCTTATAGCTGATGCTGCCGTCCACGTCGATGCGGATAACGTCGGCGGGATCCTTCATGTCGTAGAACTTTTCCTTGTAAAACTCGTTCAGCTCCTCCTCGGTAACGTCTTCCTTCTTGCGCTGCCACAGGGGAACCATGCTGTTGACGGTTTCCTCCTCGGTGTAGGTTTCGTACTTGGGCTCGTCGCTGTCGGGCACGTCCACCTTGCGCGACTTCTCCACGTCGAGCTTAATGGGGTAGCGGATATAGTCGGAATATTTTTTGATGAGGCTTCGGAGCGTGTAGGTTTCGAGATACTCGCCGTACTTCTCGTCCTCGGTGTCGGCCTTGAGCTTTATGATTATGTCGGTGCCGACGCCTTCCTTCGCCGTAGGCTCTATCGAGTAGCCGTCGGCTCCCACCGACTGCCACATAAAGGCTTCGTCCCCGCCGTATTTCTTCGTTATAACTGTCACCTCGTCGGCCACCATGAACGCGCTGTAAAAGCCGACGCCGAATTGGCCGATGATGTCCACGTCCTCCGCGCCGGGTTCCATGTCGTTCTTGAACTGGAGCGAGCCGCTGCGGGCGATTACGCCGAGGTTGTTTTCAAGCTCCTCGCCGTTCATGCCTATGCCGTTGTCGCTTATCGTGAGGGTGCGGTTCTCCTTGTCGGCGCGTACCTTGATATAGCGGTCGGCCCTGCTGATCGAGGTGTCGCCGGCGTTCATGGCCGTGTAGCACAGCTTGTCGATTGCGTCGGAGGAGTTGGAGATAAGCTCGCGCAGGAAGATCTCCTTGTGGGTGTAGATGGAGTTGATCATCATGTCCAGCAGCTTTTTCGACTCCGCCTTGAACTGTTTTTTTCTCATCTGTATCTCTCCTTAAGGTTTAATATACAAAATTGTTAGCACTCGCTCTTTTTGAGTGCTAACAATACTTTACCACCGTTTCCCGCTTTTGTCAAGGGGTTTTTGTGAAAAAATTCAAGTTGTGTTCACCCGCGCCGCGCTAATGCGTCAGCTCGAGCGCGATAAAGCCGGCGTACATAAGTATCAGCGCCGCGCCCTGCCAGCGAAAGGTTCGGCCCGTCAGCGCGGGCGGAACCAGCAGCGCCCCCATGCCCGCCGCCGAGGCCGCGAGCAGCCGGTATATGCGCCTCGGCGCCGTTATCGGGGCGGCCGCCGCGGGCAGCCCCAGCGTCAAAAGCACGTTCAGTACCCCCGCGCCGACAGCCGTACCCAGCGCCTCCTCGCTTTTTCCGCGCCGAAGGGCGGCCATCACCGTGAAAAGCTCGGGCAGCGAGGCCCCGAACGCGATGAATACGGTGCCCATGGCCCTGTGGCCTATGCCGATCAGCTCCGCCGCCAGCACGGCCGCGTCGATGACCAGTCCCGAGCCGAGGTACAGCGCGGCCCCGCCTATCAGCAGGCCGGCGCATATCAGCTCGGCCCGCTCGGGCGAGGGGCGGACCGTGGCCGAGGCGGCGTTCGTCACCGCGTATACAGCCAAAATCGAAAGCAGCACCGCCGCGAGGCCCACGTCGAGCCGCCCGGTCTTGACGGCGGAAAGCGCCGTGAAGCATACCCCCAGAAGAAAGTAGAGCAGGCGGCCCGCAGCGTCGCGCCGACGCATTTTCTTCACGGGCGAAATCAGGCAGCAAAGCCCGCCCACCAAGCAGCATACGCACACCGCCGACCCCGCCGCCGTGCCGACGGCCAGCTCGCTTTGGCTGCTCATGGCCGCGCTCATCGTCACGGCCAGCTCGGGCAGAGTGGTTCCCACCGCCGCCACCGCCGACCCCACGACCAGCGGCGGCAGCCGCAGCTTATCCGCCAGCGCGAGGGCGTGCTCGAGCACGGAGCCGCCCCCCAAAAGCAGCAAAAACAATCCCAAAGAAAACAGGCCAACGGCTCCCGACATCAAAGCGCCTCCCAAAAACAGCTTACCCTAAAGCCTATTTAATAAGGTAAGAAAAAATTCCGAGAGAAAAATAAAAAAATCGAAATTTATTCTTGACAAATTTTTAAGTCTGGTATATAATACAAAAGTATCCTTGCTTTGGGCTTGACCCAAGGCCATAAGACCAAAAGGAGGTGTAAAAATGGCTGAAGTAATCAATAAGTATGAAACCATTTTTGTTCTTGACGCTGATTTGGACGAGGAAAAAACGGCTGCTCTTACCGAAAAGTTCCAAAAGCTGATTGCCGATAACGGCACGGTCGAAAGCGTTGACGTTTGGGGAAAGAGAAGGCTTGCCTACCCCATCAACTACAAGACAGAAGGTTACTACGTGCTCGTGAATTTCAGCTCCGGCCCCGAATTTCCGAAGGAACTCGAGCGTATTTACGGCATCACCGACGGCGTCATCCGCACGCTTATTGTACGCAAGGAAAACTAAAGGGGAGTGGAAAAATGCTTAACAGTGTTCAGTTGATCGGCAGATTTACCCGCGACCCCGAGCTCCGCACCACTCAGAGCGGCGTCAGCACTTGCAGCTTCACCATCGCCGTGGACAGAAATTTTGTCCGCCAAGGCGAGGAGCGCAAAGCCGATTTCATAAGCTGCGTCGCGTGGAGGCAGACCGCGGAGTTCATTACACGGTACTTCAAGAAGGGCAACCTTGTGGCCCTTGAGGGAAGTATCCAGACAAGGACTTGGGATGATAACGAAGGCAAGCGGCACTATGTGACCGAGGTTGTCGT
>CANRER010000073.1 GCA_947629615.1 uncultured Clostridia bacterium
CCCTCGGCAGCGCGTCCTTACATTCGTGGTGGTCGGTTATTATCATGCTTAGGCCCAGCTTGGCGGCGTATTCCGCCTCGGCCGAGGCCGTTATGCCGGTATCGACGGTTATGACGAGGCTCGTGCCGTTGGCGGCAATTTTTTCAAGGGCGGCGCAATTCACGCCGTAGCCCTCGCCCCGCCTGTCGGGAATATAAGCGTCCACTTCGGCCCCCATCGCGCCGAGGGCGCGTACCATAAGCGCCGTGGAGGTTATGCCGTCCACGTCGTAATCGCCGTAAATCGTGATTTTTTCGCCGTTTTCAAGGGCCTCGCGCACCCTCGCCACGGCCTTATCCATATCCGCCAGCAGCAGCGGCGGGTGCAGGGCTATGCTTTCCTTGCGTATAAAGCCCTCGGCGGCTCGTGCGTCCGCGCAGCCCCGCGCGGCCAGAACGCGCGCCACAAGCTCGGGTATGTCAAAAGCGCGGCAAAGCTCGTCTATGACGCTCTTGTCGGCTGTTTTTTCGGGAAATATCCATTTTTTGGGCATTTGTCCCACCGCCCTTTCGTAAGCCGAAATACTCATATAGATTTATTTTATCACAAAACAGCGTTTTGTTCAATTCTTTTTTTCGTATTTTATAATTTTTTTCTTGTTTTGGCTCATTTTTGCGAACTTTTTTGAACTTATTGTTAAAATCCCGCGGCGGCACTTGACAAATTTCGACCTTTTAACTATAATAATATGAGGTTTTTTTTTGAAACAGGCTTTGAAAAGGAGGTCGATGGCCATGACAAAGCCAACGGACTTTTTGAAAAAAGCGATAGCTTCCCTGCGGCGGCTGCCGCCCGTCAAAAGCTTTCCGGCGGCGGCGCTGGCGCTTTGCTCGCTGTTCCGCTTTGGCGGCTGCGCCACCGGCAGCGACCCGATATACATTCGCATGGGCGACGTGAACGGCGACGGAATAGTCAGCTCCGCCGACGTTTTCACCCTCGCGCTCGGGCGGGCCGACAAAACCGTCGGCTCGCGGGGCTTCACCTCCGCCGACATGAACGCCGACGGAAGGCTTTCGGCGGCGGACGTGTTCTCGCTCATACGCTTTTTGGGCGGCGGCGACGAGATAACCGATGCCGAAGCCGTCGCTCTCAGCGCGGCGGAGCTGAGCCTGCCCGTGGGCGGCTCCGCCGTCCTCACGGCAGAGGTCGGGCCGGAGGACGCGACGGTAAAGCAGCTTCTTTGGAGCAGCTCCGACGAAAATACGGCCAAGGTCGAAAACGGAACCGTCACGGCCATGGCCGTCGGCAAGGCCGAGATAACCGCCGTTTCGGGCGACGGCCACGCGGCGGCGAGCTGCGTTGTGACGGTCGCGGCGAAGGCGGAGGCGCTGGCCTTCGAGCCAACCGAGATTTCAATTTACGAAGGTAGCTCGCCCGTGATGCTTACGCCCTACACCGTTCCCGCCGGAATACAGACCGCCCTTGTGTGGGACAGCTCCGACTGGAACGTCGTCAGCGTGGACGCCTACGGCGGCATAACCCCGCAAAGCGTCGGTACGGCTGTAATTGGCGCGTCGTCGCCCGAGCTGGGGCTGACGGCGGTATGCACTGTACACGTGCTGCCCGCGCCCAAGGCCGAGCCCGAAACCGTAAGCCCCGACGCCGAATGGCAAAAGCAGCAGAAAACCGGCGTTTTCACCAATTATCTGTACCTTTCGCGCAGTCTTAATTCCATGCTGGACGTCCAGTGCCGGCTTTATAACGTGACGTTCACCGACCACGCCGTTCCCGCCCCCGCGGCGGAGGTGGCGAAGTACGTGAACCCCGCCGAATACTCGAGTGGCACGGCCAAGTACCAATTTTTGGATTTGTCCGTGCCGAACAACATACCCGTCGAGCGGCTCAACGCCTATCTCAGCGGCAAGGGCAGCCTGAGCGGCATGGGACAGGCCTTCTCCGACGCGGCGAAGGAGTACAATGTCAGCGAGGTATACCTTGTGGCGCACGCCTGCCTCGAAACCGGCAACGGCAGCTCGCGGCTGGCGCAAGGCGTGGAGCATGGCGGGGCCACGGTATATAATATGTTCGGCATCGGCGCCTATGACGGCAACGCCCTGCTCGGCGGCGCGGCCTACGCGGCGTCAAAGGGGTGGACTACCCCCGAGGCCGCCATAAAGGGCGGCGCGGCGTGGATAGCGCAAAATTACATTCACCGCCAAAGCGCCCGCCAGAACACGCTTTATAAAATGAGGTGGAACCCTCTTTCGCCCGGCTATCACCAATACGCCACCGACATCGGCTGGGCCGTCAAGCAGGCCTCGACAATGGCGAAGATAATCGGCGGGGCCGACTGCCTTCAGATTTTTGAGATACCCGTTTACAGCGGAACCTACAGCGGCTATGTGCCGGACGTTGAACCCCGCACCGCGCCGGATTATTATGTCACGCCCGAGCCTGAGGATGCCGAGGAGGAGGCCGAGGGCGAAAGCGAGAATGTCAATGAAGCCAATGAAAACAAAGCCGAAGAAGCCGTTTCCGAGGCCGTAGAGCCGGTCGGCGGGCAGCCCGCCGAGGAGGCCGCTTCCGCGCGGCAGGAGCCTCAGCCCGAGGCCGCGCAGACGGAGCCGCAGGAACAGCCCCTGCCTGCCGAGCCGATACCGCCCGAGGGCGAGGCTAAAGCCGAGGACGAAACCGGCGGCGCGGACGGCTCCGCTTCAAGCTCCGAAGGCCCCGCCCCCGCAGGGCAGAACGAACCCTCCCCCGAGGCCCTGCCTCAGCTCCCCACGGATTCCGATACCGAGGAAAACGAAAGCTAATTCACTCGACCGCCATTATGCGGCGCAGCTCTATAAATTTTGCATAAAGAACCGTAGGGGCGGCGCGGAACCCGTGGCAAGGCCGCTCCCGCGCCGCAAGAACAAAGAAATCCGCTCTTTCGAGCGGATTTCTTTTGCTATATCTTTCAGTTCGACTTGTTCAATTCATCTTGGCGGAGCTATCCTCGCCGAGCGTCACATTAATCGTCATGCGCTCGCCGTTACGGTCAATCCCCAAAGCTATGGTTTCGCCCGCGGTATGCTTATCGCGCACGGTGTTGAGGTCGGCCTGAGTATTAACGTCCTGCCCGTCGGCGGTAAGAATGATGTCGCCGCGCTGGATACCGGCCTCGGCCGCCGCGCCGCCGTCGGTAACGCCCATTACGTACAGGCCGTGGTCAACGGGAAGGCTGTTATAGTAGGCTATCTGCTTGCTTATGGCCTGAACGGTAACGCCGATGAGCGGGCGGCCCCGAACATAGCCGTAGGTGATGATGTCGTTGACTATCTGCTTGGCCTCGTTAATGGGAATGGCGAAGCCGAGGCCCTCGCTGCTCGTGCCGTCGGTGCTTGAGGTCACCTTTACGCTGTTGATGCCGATAACCTCGCCGTATTTATTGATGAGCGCGCCGCCGCTGTTGCCGGGGTTTATCGCCGCGTCGGTCTGGAGGAGCGTCATCTCGCGGTTATCCACCTTGACGGTTCTGTTTTTGCCGCTAACTATGCCCTGAGTTACCGTGCCGAAAAGCTCGTCGGCCAAGGGGTTGCCGATGGCGACTACCCTCTCGCCCACCTCAACGGCGTCGCTGTCGCCCAGAACGGCCACCTTCATGGTATCTATGGGTTCTATTTTAAGCACGGCTATGTCGGCCTGCTGGTCGCTGCCGACAAGGGTCGCCTGAACCTCGTCGCCGGTGTTGAAGCGCACGGTTATGCTGTTGGCGGTTTCAACAACGTGATAGTTCGTAACGATATGCCCTTGGTCGCTGATAACTATGCCGCTGCCGCTGGAAGTACCCTGCTGAGTGCCGAAAAACGTCTGCACGCTGACGGGGCAGGTTATGCCGACAACGGCGGGGCCAACGGTTTTGGCTATCTCCTCGGTGGAAAGCTCCTCGGTCATGGGCTCGGTCGTTACCGAGCTGACGGTTTTGCCCTCCGTTTTGGTATCGTGGCCGCCCGTTTCGTATATCGTCACCCTGTCGCTTCGCGGGAAGGCGGCCGAAAGGCCCATAACCGCCGTTGTCGAGATAAGGCTGCCGGCCAGAGCGCCGCATATAACGCCGGCGATAAGCTTGCCGCGGCCCTTCTTTTTGGGGCTCTTTGGACGAAGCACGCTTTCGGTGTAGACCGTTTTGGTCTGCGGCTCCGCCGGGCGGCTTTCCTCCTCGTTCCAGTTAAACTCGTTGTAGTCTGTCATAAATATCATCCTTTCCTTTTTACAACGCAATTATAAAACCCAATTATTAAGTCTGTATGAACACGATTTTAAGGTTTGATTAAAAAATACATTACTTCACCCCGACCTTATCGAGCGTAAAGGTAAAGCGCGTGTATTCGCCCTCGCGGCTTTCGGCCCAAATGCGGTTGCCGTGCTGATTGATGATGGTCTTTACAAGATAAAGCCCCAGCCCGACGCCGTTTTTATCCACGCTGCGGCTTTTGTCGGTCTTGTAAAAGCGTTCCCAAATGCGGGCGATGTCCTTTTCGTTTATGCCCTCGCCCGTGTTTTCGACCGAGATTTCGGCCTTTTGGCCGCGCAGCACGCTCTTTATCCTGATCGAGCCGCCCTCGGGCGTGAACTTCACGGCGTTGTCGAGCAGGTTCATAATAACGCGGTATATCGAATCCTCGGCCCCGTTCACGTAGATTTGGTCATACATAAACTCGGCCTCCACGTCTATCCTTTTGTCGGTTATGGCCTGCTCGTAGCTGATTATCCCCTTGCGGAGCAGCTCGTTTATATCGAAGGGCTTCATCACAAGCTTGGTCTTGCCGCTTTCGAGGCGGCTGGTTTCGAGCAGGTCGCTGACAAGGCGGCTGAGCCGCTGTGTTTCGCTGAGGACGATGTTAAGGTACTTAACGCGGTCCTCCTCGGCGATGGTGCCGTCGAGAATACCCTCCACAAAGCCGCTGATTATGGTCATGGGCGTGCGCAGCTCGTGCGACACGTTGCTGACAAAGCTGCTGCGGGAATCGTCGATTTCCTTCAAAGCGTCGGTCATGTAGTTAAAGCTGGCGATAAGCTCGCCCAGCTCACCGTAGGGTTCGGCGCTGACTTTTTTTGTAAAATCGCCCGCCGCCACGGCCTTGGCCGCCGCGTTCAGCTTGGATATGGGGCGCGATATGCGCTTCGCCACGATGTACGACAGCAAAAACGCCAACAGCACCGCCGCGAGCTGCGACGCGATGAACATTTTCATAACGGCGTTGCGGCTTTCGCGCACCTGAGGCATAGCCTTGCACACGGCCACCGCGCCCCAAACGGCGTCGCCGCCGGCCTGTTCGGCGTAAACGGGCTCAAGCGCGATGATGGAGTCGGTTATATAGCCGCCGCGCTTCTTTTGCGTGACGACCTCGCGCACGCTTTCGCCGGAAAGGGCGCGCTCGATGTATTTTTCGTCGATTTTCGCCGTACCTATTCCGTTTCCGCCGCGCCCGTCCGAGGAAAGCACCACTTGGCCCCGCGTGTCGATAATCATTATGGAGCAGCTTCCGTTGCGGCTTTGGTTGCTGAGATACTGGTTAAAAAGCCATCTGGTGGTTTCGTCCTCGTCGTACATTATATGGCCGGTCATTTCGGCTATATGCTCGGACATTTCGGCTATTTCGCCGTTTTGGCTTTCCACCAGATAATTGCCCAGCTGCGTGAACATCAGCGCCGAGGTCAGCGCCGTTGAAACAAAAAGTATCAGCACCGTTACCGAAAAAATTTTCGCGAACAGTGTTTTACCCAACTGACTTCACCTCAAACTTATAGCCCACGCCCCAAACTGTTTTGAGGCTCCAGCTTTCGTCGTAGCCCTCCAGCTTTTCGCGCAGCCGCTTAACGTGAACGTCCACCGTGCGGGAATCGCCGTAATAGTCGAAGCCCCAAACGTCCTCCAAAAGCTGCTCGCGGGTGAACACCCTGTTGGGGTGGCTGGCGAGGAAGTACAAAAGCTCAAGCTCCTTTGGCGGTATGTCGTACGTTTTGCCGCCAAGCGTCAGCTCGTAATTGGAAAGATTTATGGATATGCCGGGGTATTCGATTATTTTTTCCTCGGCGTCGTCGCCCTTGGCGTCGCTGCGGCGAAGCACGGCCTTCACCCTTGCCACAAGCTCCTTGCCCTCGAAGGGCTTCACCATGTAATCGTCCGCCCCAAGCTCCAGCCCAAGCACCTTGTCGAAGGTTTCGCCCTTGGCCGTCAGCATGATTATAGGCATATTGCTTGTTCGCCTGATTTCGCGGCAGACCGTCATTCCGTCGATTTTCGGCATCATTATGTCAAGTATGGCGAGGTCGGGCTTTTCCTTTTCAAAGGCCTCGAGCGCCTTTTCGCCGTTGGGGCAGACAACCGTGTCGAAGCCCTCCTTTTTGAGGTACAGCCGCACAAGCTCGCATATATTCGCGTCGTCATCGACTATCATAATCTTTTGCGCCTTTTTCAATCTTTATCTCCCCTTTGTAAATTTTATCCTTTTTAGAATAGTATATCATAAAAAAAGCCCTGTGTAAACAAATTTTATGATATAATTAAATTAACAGAATTTTATTTATATCTTTTGTTTTATTTGTAAACAAATGTTTAATTTTGCAAAGAGGCGCAAAACGCCCCCGGCGCGTGAGGGTGCGGGCCGAGGCCCGCCGCGTCGGGGGACGTTATGTTAAAGGGGTATCATACCCTCTTATTTTTTGCGCTTTACTGCGCTACCGCTATCTCCTTTGGCGGGCAGAGGGGCTTCATGCTCTTAAGGCTTTCCCAGCAGAAAACCTTCACGGTCTTGACGTTTTCGCCGTCGAGGTCGGCCTCGCCGCCCTTCACGGCCGCGCTGTCAACCACGGTTCCGTCCGCGCCGAGGGCCACGGCCACCAGCTCCGCCGAAGCGGGAATGTTGTCTACCTCCACGGCGACGTTAAGGCCGCCGTCGGCCTCCTTGCCGACCTCCGGCTCCTGTATTTCCGGCTCCGGCACGTCGCTGTCAAAGTGGAGTGCGGCGTCTGTGAGCGAGTCGTTAAAATCATCTATAAATATATTTCCCCATTGGCTTCTGCTTCCGCCGTAGTATACGTCCGTAAGGCTCTCGCAAAACTGGAGAGCTTGCCAACCGATTCTCGTCACGCTTGCGGGGATATATATGCTTTTGAGATTTGGACACCACAGCATCGAGCGCCCCGAAATGCTTGTCACGCTATCCGGTATAACGTAGCTTGTTCTCGCGTTCCCCCTGGGGTACTGAACCAAGCTCGTCATTTCCTTGTTGAACAG
>CANRER010000074.1 GCA_947629615.1 uncultured Clostridia bacterium
CGTTACGCGGGCTATCTCCTGCTCGCGGCCTATAACGGGGTCGAACTTGCCGCTTTTTGCCATTTCGGTAAGGTCGCGGCCGAATTTGTCGAGCGTGGGGGTTTTGCTTTGGCCGGGAGCGGCCTCGCCCCTCGCCTCGCGGTAGGCGCGAAGCACCTCGTTTTCGGCTTCGCCCATAGCCTCGGCGGAAACGCCGAGAGAGCGGAGTATCTTATAGGCGGCGCAGTCGGGGTTCTTTATCAGCGCGAGCAGGATATGCTCGGTGCCGATGAGCCGTGCGCGGTAGCTGTAGGCAATGTCGGCGCTGAGCTGAAGGCACTGCTTGGTTCTGGGCGTGAAGCCCGCGAAGCGGCCCTGCGAGTAGGAGGAGGGGCCGTAGCTTTGTATGCGGCGTTCGACGGCCTCGAGCGTGACGTTCCACTTGCGGAAAAACTGCTTGGTTATGCCGCCCTCCTCCATGAGCAGTCCGCAGAGCAGATGCTCCGTGCCGACGTGGCCCGCGCCCATTTTTTCGGCCTCGGACTGGGCAAGCGAAATGGCGGTTTGGGCCTTTTCGGTGAAATTGTAGCCGTTATCCATCATAGGGATCACTCTCCTTTAACAGATTTTATTTTGTCGCGCAGCTTGGCCGCGTCCTCGTATCGCTCCTCGGCTATGGCGTCGAGCAGGCGGGCCTTGAGGTCGTTTTCGGTTTCGAGCTTGGGGTCGGCGGCGGGAGCGGGTTCGCTCTCGCGGGCGGCCTCGGGCATATCGCCGGCGGTTTCGGCGGAGAAGAAGCCGCCGAGCTCCGCCGGGGGGGAAGAAGGGGCCGAGCATTCTGCGGCCGAAGGCCGAACCGCCGAAGGGCAGGGCGAAGGCGCTCATCATTTCGCGCTCCATATCGCCGAACATCGCGCGGGTTCTGTCGAGCAGACCGGCCTCCTTGGCGCAGTCGCCGCAAAGGCGGATTTCGCGGGTTCGTCCGTTCACGGTTTCGCTGTAGCGTACGTTGGCTTCGTTCCTATTGCATTTTTGACATTTCATAGTAAAATCCTCCTTAAAAATTTTATTGCAGAGAGAGCAGCATATTTTTGAATATGTTTGCGCGGAGGCGGTTTCTCGCCTCGCCCTGGACGGGGATTGCGCTGTCGCGGAGCGCCCCAAGAATAAGTTTTGCCTCTCTCAAGGTCAGACATTCATAATCCACAAGATTTTGGGCGAAAACTCTGGCCGTCTGATAGTCGAGCTCGCCGCCCACGGAATTGATGACGTGCATAAGGATATTCCCCCCGTCGGGCTCCACCCGCGTTATCCGCACGCCGCCCCCGCCGCCGCGCCGACTTTCGATAGAGTAGCCCCTTTCGGGGGTGAAGCGGGTTTGGATAACGTAGTTGATTTGGCTGGGAACGCATTTGAGCCGACTGGCGAGGATATTGCGCTGTATTTCGGCAATTCCGCCGCCTTCGTCCAAAAGCTCCGTCAGCATTTCCTCTATCACGTCCGACATGCTTTTCATTTTCCTACCACCCTTTCGTCGCCGCAGGCTTCGCGCCGCGGTTTCGGTCTGTTCGACCGAAGCCCGGAACGCTGTGCCGCTTTTTCATGGTTGATTTGACTTTGACTTTCTTTGACTTTCGTATATAATATAGCACAGCCTCCGCCGTTTGTCAAGAGGTTTTTTGAAAAAAATTTGACTTTTCTTGACCTTTTACAATTTGTTCATAATTTCCTTTTCGTAGGCGGTTTTTTTGCGCTTTTGATTGACAAAGCCGTCGAGAAGTAGTATAATAAAGTAGTGTAATAAAAAGTCGCTTGGAGCATGGAGGCTTAAATCATGGCCGACAAAAAAGAAAAGCGGGATTGGGGCGAGTTCAGGGGTACTTGGCCCGACCCGGAGGAAATGATTTGCAGAAATTGCAGGAAAAGGGACAAGACTATATTTGTTCTTAACGGCGTGGCAAAGCCTGTAGGCGTAACAAAAGCATTCTGCGAAGCATATCCGCCTCCGCCCGAATCGAATGGCAAGCCGAGCGGAATTTTATTTTACGGCGACATGTGTGAGTATTATGAAGAGGAATAAATAATAAGAAAAAATACAAGAGGAGGAATTATTATGAAATGCAGCAAATGCGGCGCCGAACTTGAGGAGGGCGCCCTGTTTTGCGGAAGCTGCGGCGCGAAGATAGAGGCCGAGCCCGCGCCCGTATCCCCCGCGCCCGAATCCGCGCAGCAGCCTCAAACCGCCGAGGCCGCGCCCGAGGCCGAGGGCGGCGGAGCCGTCACCGAGCCTGTATCCGCGCCCACACCCGCGCCCATACCCACGCCAACGCCCGCGCCCGCCGTTCAGCCGCAGCCGCGCGCTCCCGAGCCGGAGGGGCAGAAGGTGTCGCTCGGGGTGTGGCTCTGCCGCAGGCTTATAAACTTTATCCCCTGCGTCGGCCCGCTTGTTTACATAGTTATGCTTTTCGTGTGGTCGTTCGACAAAAAGTACGACGACACCAGCCGCAACTGGGCCCGTTCGGAGCTCATTTTTGCCGCGCTCGGGATAATTTTGACGGTTGTGTTCATAATTGCGATGGTCAGCTTTTTCTCGATAAGCGGCTACGGCGATTTAATCGAGGACGCCCTTGAGCACGGCACGCGCGGCAGGGATTTCTACTATTATTACGGATATTAATAATGAACGAAGGGCCGCTTTGCGGCCCTTTGAGCGTATGAGCGTATTGGGAGAGTGAAGAAATGTTTCCGAAGGAATACTCCTTCCCCGAGGCGGGAGGGGCGATAGAATTTGAAGAAAACGGCACAATACTCGGCAAAAGCGTCGGCGACGGCGACTACATCGTCATGGATGCGACGAACCTCGGCGAACTGTGCGTCAGCGTGCTTTGGCGGTTTTGGGATAAGCCCGACGGCCCCGAGGCCGAAAGCATAAAAATGGGGCTGCTGCCCCATCTGCGCACGCGGCTCGCGCTGCCGGTGTCGGCTGTGCGCGGGGAAAAGCTGTTCCTGAGCCGCACTCCCGGCAAGCTGAAAACCGTTGTGCAGGGCCGCCCGGTGGACCCGGCGGCGGTGGTGAGGTTTTCCGTTGGGCTCGACCGAGGGCCGAAGCCCATGAGGCTCGCCATTCACAGCCTCTACATCTCCCCTGCCGCGCCAGACTTCCCGCTCGAGGGAGAACCGCTCGTGGACGAGCTCGGCCAGCGGCGGCGGGGCGACTGGCCCGGCAAAACGGCTTCGCGCGAAGAGCTTTGCGCCTATCTGAGGGCGGAGGGCGAAAAGCTTCCTCCCTCCACGCCCGAGGGCTTCGGCAAGTACGGCGGCAGCCTTAAAAAGAGCTTCCCGCCTACGGGCTTTTTCGCCCTGCGCGAGGAGGACGGGGCATACTGGCTGGCCGACCCGGAGGGCCGCGCGTTTTTCAGCGTCGGGCCGGACTGCGTGGGCGTGGACGGCGAGTGCGCCATCGAGGGCATCGGCCCGCTGTGCGGCGGTCTTGAGGACGGCGGCCGCCTGAAAGACGGGTTTTACAGCTGGACGAAGGCGAACCTCGTTCGCGCGTTCGGAGAGGACTGGTACGAAAAATGGACGCGGCTCACGCTCCGCCGCCTGCGCGAGTGGGGCTGCAACACGATAGCCTGCTGGAGCGACCCGCGCTTTATAAAAGCCGCGAAAATGCCGTACGTGCATATCCTGCACGGCTTCCCCCGCACGGAAAGCTATGTGTTCCGCGACTTCCCCGACGTGTTCGACCCCGCCTACGCCGAAGCCTCGCGCCGCTGGGCGGAGCAGCTCGCGCCGCTTAAGAGCGACCCGTTCATGGTGGGGTATTTCATGTCGAACGAGCCGAACTGGGCCTTTGTGAACGACCTCGACGTCGCCAAAATCGTTCTCAAAGGCCGCGCCCCGCTCAAGAGCCGCGCCCGCTTGGCAGAGCTTTTGGCCGAAAAATACGGCGATATTGCCGCGCTGAACGCCGTTTGGGGAACGGAAATAGCTTCCTTCGCGAACCTCGCCGACGGAGGGCTGACGCTGCCCGAGGCCTCGGCGGCGGATACCGCGGAGCTGACCGAGCGCATGATACGCGAGTTTGTCCGCGTTCCCGCGCTGGCCCTGCGCGAGATCGATCCGAACCACCTCAACCTCGGTATGCGCTACGCATGGCTCAGCTCGCCCGCGCTGGCCGCCGGGAAGGAGTTTTTCGACGTGTTCAGCTTCAACTGCTACCGCCACGACCCCTACCCCAGCATTGAGCGCATGGTTGAAATGGTGAAAATGCCTGTGATGATAGGCGAATTTCACTTCGGCGCGGCGGACAGGGGCCTCGACGCGACCGGCATACAGGCCGTCGCCACGCAGGACGACCGCGCCCGCGCCTACCGATATTATATGCACCGCTGCGCCTCGCACCCGATGTGCGTCGGCGCGCATTACTTCAACTATAACGACCAGCCCTACCTCGGACGGTTCGACGGCGAAAATTATCAGATTGGCCTTGTGGACGTTTGCAATAGGCCCTATCCCGAGTTTGCCGCCGCCGTGGCCCGCTCTCACCGCGAAGTTTACGACGTGCGCCTTGGGCTGATGCCGCCTGCCGATGACGCCCCTTTGCCCGTTGAGTCGATATTTTATTGATGCTGCGAATGTTTGTCATTTGTTGTTTGACCAAATTTATAAGAAGTAAGCGAATGGATAAAATTAGCGATACAAAAATAGTTTTTTATACAAAGCTATTGGAATGGCGCAGTATGTTTGGCGAATACTACTCCAAACGGGCGCAAGATGAATTTGACAAGACTGTTGGCGGGTGAACGTAGATTACTTGTGTATAGTGCAGACCTATATATAATGCAGGGTAAAAAACGGAGCGCCGACTCGGCGCTCCCCTACGGATTATGGATTTAACAAAAGGTGGGGCGTTTCGTCCTCGCCTATGCTTCGGCGAGGACGACGAGCTTTGCGAGGCGGCGATTAAGGGCGCTACGGCCGAGGCCGGAAAGGCGGGCGAGCTCGCTAAGGCTGAGCTCGGGGTTTTCGGCGCGGGCGTAGGCAACGGCCTTAAGGTCATCAGGCAGGGCTTCGAGCCTGCCGTCGGCGGCGAGGGCGTCGATGGCGGCGCACTGGCGGGCCGAGGCGGCGTAGGTTTTATCGAGATTGGCGGCAAAGCAGTTGCCGCGCCGATTTTCGCGATTGGCGACGTCCTTTTCGACCTGCATATCCGCAATAGCCATCATGGCGCGCTGCGCCCCCATGACGGTGAGGCTGTCGCAGACGGATTCGTGATCCTCGAGGTATATCACGTAATAATTCTTGCGCACGGCCGAGGCCGGCGAAAGGCCGAAGCCGCCGAGCATTTCCGACGCGAGGGCCGCGAGGGTTTCGTTATAGGCGAAAAGCTCTATTCGGTAGTTTTTGGCCGGGTCGCTGACGGTGCCGGCCATGAGAAAGGCTCCGCGCAAAAAGGCCCGCTTGCAGCAGTCGCGGGCGAAAAGCTCCTCGTCAATGGCGGCGTCGCCGCCGTCCATGCTGACGCCCAGTTCGTCGAGCAGAGAAATCGGGGCGCGTATTTCGGGGGCGGTTTGGCGTTCGGCTATGCCGAGCGCCTTTTTTAACAGCACGCACACCCGCTTGAACACCGCGTCGCGCTCGGCGCGGAGAACGATGACCTCGTCGCCCGCGTCGCCGCCGAAAAGCAGGCAGGCGGCAAGCTCCGCCCTGACGCAGCATTGCCGCCCGAGCGGCAGGGCGCACAGTTCGGCCTTTACGTCTGATGAAAAAGACATATACCGTCACTCCTTGCGGGGGGCGTCAGGCGTTGATGTCGCGATGAGTTACCGACACGTTCGCCCCGTTTTGCGCGAGCAGCTTGCCCAACGCCTCGGCGATGACAACGCTGCGGTGGCGGCCGCCCGTGCAGCCGATACATATTACAAGCTGGGTCTTGCCCTCGTCCACGTAGTAAGGCACGAGGGTGGTTATCATGTCGTAAAGCTTATCGAGGAATTTCAGCGTTTGGGGAAAATCCATCACGTAATCGCGCACGGAAGCCTCAAGCCCGCTGTGCGGCTTCAGATTTTCGATATAGAAGGGGTTCGGCAGGAAGCGCACGTCGAACACGAGGTCGGCGTCGGCGGGAATGCCGTGCTTGAAGCCGAAGGAGCGGCACTCGACGGTGAAGTAGCTTTCCTCGCCCGCGCCGTAAATATCGGTGACGATGCGCTTGAGCTGGCGCGTGAGGAGGTTGCTGGTGTCGATTATCTGGTCGGCGCGGAGGCGCAGGCCCTTAAGCTTTTCGCGTTCGCGCTCGATGCCGTCGGCTATGCGGCCGTCCATGCTGAGCGGGTGGCTGCGGCGGCTCTCCTTATACCGCTTGATAATCACGCTGTCGTTCGCTTCGAGGAACAGAACCTCGAAGGGGAAGTCGTTGGCGCGGAGGTCGTCGAGCTCCTTTTCGATGTCGTCGAACATATCGCCGCTGCGAATGTCGGTGACGATGGCCACGTTTTGCAGGCTTTGCTCGGTGTAGCAGGCCTTGGCGAAGGTGTTGATGAATATGGGCGGCATATTGTCGATGCAGTAATAGCCGATGTCCTCCAGAAAGTGCATGACCTGCGTTTTGCCCGCGCCGCTCATGCCTGTGATGATGACAAATCTCATTGTTCCTCTCCCCTTTGCCAGATTTTTATTTCGGGCTCGAGCGTAATTCCGCTGCTTTCAAAGACCGCGCTCCGCACCCGCGCAAGCAGGGTCGTTACGTCGGCGGCGGTGGCTCCGCCGCGGTTTATCACAAAGCCGGCGTGCTTTTCGCTGACCTGCGCCCCGCCCACCGTAAGACCTTTAAGGCCCGCCTCTTCGATGAGGGCGGCGGCGTAACCGCCGGCGGGCCGCTTGAACGCGCTGCCCGCGCTGGGGTATTCGAGCGGCTGCTTTTCGCGGCGGCGGCGGGCAAGCTCCGCCATGCGGGCGGCGACGTCGGCCTTTTTGGCGGGCGTTAGCGCGAAGCTCGCGCCCGTGATAACCGAGCCCGTACCCGCCAGAGCGCTCGAGCGGTAGCCAAACTTCATTTGGGCGTTCGTGGCGGCGGCCTTTTCGCCGTCGGGACCGACATAATCCACGGCCTCGGTCACGTCGGCAAGCTCGCCGCCGTAGGCCCCCGCGTTCATGACCAACCCTCCGCCCACGTTGCCCGGTATGCCCGAGGCAAACT
>CANRER010000075.1 GCA_947629615.1 uncultured Clostridia bacterium
GCTTCGTTTTTTGTGACCGAGGCCTCGCTCTATATCAATCAGTACGTTCCCGCGTCGGCGGATACCGCCGCCGTCGGCGTAGCTTTGGAGGGCGATTTTCCGCTCGGCGGCGTGAGGATAAGTCTTGATTTTCACAAGGATTTCACCGTCCGCCTGCGGATACCCGCATGGTGCGAAAATCCCTTCGGCCTCCCGCGCGAGGGCGGCTACGCAGTGCTTCGCGGCGCGGCGGGGGAGAGGGTCGAGCTCAAGGCCGAGCTTCGCTACTCGCCCCGCTGGGAAAAAACGCCCGATAAGCTCGACGGGGCGGAGGTCGCCGCACTGATGTACGGCCCCTTCGTCATGGTGGCCGAGGCCCCCTCCAAGGAGTGGCTCACCCTTGACCCCGATATTTCGGCCTATACCCCTCTGCCCGGCGGGGCCGCCCTCACCGACGGCAAGCGTAAATTCGTGCCTATGTATGCCGCAAAAGGACCGTATCACGCATATTTTAAGCTTGCCAATTGAAGAAAAAGCGAACCGAAACGGTTCGCTTTTTCTATCGCATCATCTCATCGCATTCTTGAGCGAGGCGGTAAACTCGCCGACGGGGGAGACGCTATCCGTGCCGCAGCGTTCTACGATATTGACAATGCCGCTGCCGACGATAACGCCGTCGCAATAGGAGCTCATCTTACGCGCCTGCTCGGGGGAGGATATGCCGAAGCCCACGCAGCAGGGGATTTTTACGCTCTTTTTGATTTCGCCGAAAAACTCGTCGAAGTCGGTCTTAAACTCGCTCCTTGTGCCGGTAACGCCCGTGGACGACACGCAGTAAAGGAAGCCCTCGGCCTCGCCCGCTATCCGCGCAATGCGCTCGTGGCTGGTTGGTGCGACGAGGCTTATCTGCCGTATGCCGAAGCGCCGCGCCGCGTCCGACAGCTCGTCTTTTTCCTCGTAGGGGAGGTCGGGCACGATAACCCCGTCTATGCCGGTTTCGGCGCAGAGGGCGAAAAAGCGCTCAATGCCAAAGCGGAAAATCGTGTTGACGTACATCATTAAAAGCAGCGGAACTTCGGTTTCGCGGCGAAGCTCCCGCACGAGATCGAATATCTTTACCAGCGTAACGCCGCCGCGCAGCGCGCGAAGGCTGGCCCTTTGTATCGTGGGGCCTTCGGCGATGGGGTCGGAAAAGGGAACGCCCAGCTCGATGAGGTCGGCCCCGCTTTTTTCCATTTCGAGCACGAGCCTTTTTGTGGTTTCAAGGTCCGGGTCGCCGGCGGTTACGAAGGTGATAAGCGCTTTTTCGCCGTTAAGGTCGGCGAATTTTTTGTCTATTCTATTCACTGAGATCAACTCCTCTGTAGCGGGCGACTTGGAACACGTCCTTGTCGCCCCTGCCGGAAAGGCAGATAACGATTATTTTGTCCTTGTCCATCGAGGGGGCGAGCCGCATGGCGGCGGCCACGGCGTGCGCCGACTCGATGGCCGGTATAACGCCCTCGGTTTTGGAAAGGTACTCGAAGGCCTGAACGGCCTCCTCGTCGGTCACGTCCACATATTCGGCCCTGCCGATAGAGGCAAGGTAGGCGTGCTCCGGCCCGATACCGGGGTAGTCGAGGCCGGCGGAGATGGAGTATACCTCGTCTATCTGGCCCTCGTCGTTTTGGAGGAATACGGACTTCATGCCGTGGAAAATGCCCGTGCTGCCCTTTGCCATAGTCGCGGCGTGGCGAGGCGTGTCGATACCGTCGCCAGCGGCCTCGGCCCCGATAAGGCGCACCGAAGGCTCGCCGATGAAGTCGTAAAACGCGCCCATAGCGTTGCTGCCGCCGCCCACGCAGGCCACAACCGCGTCGGGCAGCCGACCCTCGCGCTCCATGAGCTGGGCGCGGGTTTCCTCGCCGATGCACTTCTGGAAGCTGCGCACCATTTCGGGGTAGGGGTGAGGCCCCATGACCGAGCCGATGAGGTAATAGGTGTTTTCGATGTTAGTCGTCCAGTCGCGCATAGCCTCGTTTATCGCGTCCTTTAGGGTGGCGGTGCCGCTGTCAACGCCCGTAACCGTCGCGCCGAGAAGGTTCATGCGGTAAACGTTCAGGGCTTGGCGCTCCATGTCGGTGCGGCCCATGTATACGTTGCACTCCATGCCGAACAGCGCCGCCGCCGTGGCCGTCGCCACGCCGTGCTGGCCCGCTCCTGTTTCGGCTATGATACGGGTTTTGCCCATTTTTTTCGCCAAAAGTATCTGCCCGAGTACGTTGTTTATCTTGTGCGCGCCGGTGTGGTTAAGGTCCTCGCGCTTCAGGTATATCTTCGCCCCGCCGAGGTCGGCTGTCATCTTTTCGGCGTAATAGAGCATGGAGGGGCGGTTGGCGTACTCGCGGTACAGCCTTTGAAGCTCGGCGTTAAATTCCGGGTCGTCCTTGTACCTGTTATACGCCTCGTTTAGCTCGTTCACGGCGTTCATCACGGTTTCGGGAACGTATTGCCCGCCGTATTCGCCGAAGCGGCCGATCTTACTCATTTTTCCTTCATCCTTTCCTTGTCCACGATCTTCATAAGACCGTCGAGCCTTTCCTTATTTTTAACGCCGTCGAGCTCAAATCCGCTGGAGATGTCGAGCCCGTAAGGGCGCAGAGTGTTCAGTATTTCGTTCAAATTCGCCGCATTTATCCCTCCCGCGAGGAAGTACCGCCGCGAGGGCGCGGCCTCGATTATGTGCCGAAGCTCAAGCCGCCGTCCCGTACCGCCGCGCTCCGTGGGGGCGAAGGCGTCGAACAGCAGCATATCCGCGCCGCTTTGCTCCGCGCGGCGCACGTCATCGGCGCGGCGTATGCCGAAGGCCTTCCAGATTTCGCCGCCGAACGCCCTTCGCAGGCTTGCGATATATGCGTCGTCCTCGTCGCCGTGGAGCTGCACCGCGTGAAGCCGCGCGGCCTCTGCCGTGCGGGCCACTGTGTCGGGGCTTTCGTTCACGAATACGCCGACGCTTTTTATCCCGTGGGCGAGGCTCTCGCCGAGGGCGCGGGCGGTTTCGGGCGAAACATAACGCTTCGAGGGCCGCCAGAATACAAAGCCCGCGTAGTCGGGAGCGGCGCGGTTTATCATTTCCACGTCCTCGGCGCGGCGTATGCCGCAAAGCTTAAGCTTCATTTCCTGCCTCCTTCAGCCTCGGCAGCAGAGTCGGGTCGCGCATCAGGCTTTCGCCCACAAGCACGGCACGCGCCCCGCTTTTTTTTGCGGCGAGCGCGTCCTCGGCGGTGAATATGCCGCTTTCCGACACAACGACGGCCCCCTCCGGCACGAGCGGAGCCAGCTCCGCCGTGGTGCTGAGGCTCACCTCGAAGTTCTTTAGGTTGCGGTTGTTTATGCCGAAAATTTTCGCTCCCGCCTCGCGGCACAGCTCGAGCTCCGCGCGGTCGTGGCTTTCGCACAGGGCGGCGAGGCCCAGCTTTTCGGCCAGCTCGCGCAGCTCGCTCATTTTTTCGGCCCCGAGCGCGGCGGCGATAAGCAGCACGGCGTCGGCCCCGAGCGCGCGGGCCTCGTAGATTTGGTACGGGTCAAAGATAAAATCCTTCCGCAACAAAGGCAGCTCCACGGCGGCGCGAATGTCGCGCAGTACCTTGCCGCTCCCCATGAAATAGTGCTCCTCCGTCAGAACGCTTATGGCCGCCGCGCCGTTTTTTTCGTAGCGCACAGCCGTTTCGACGGGGCGGAAATCCGCCGAGATTACGCCCTTCGACGGGCTGGCCTTCTTTACCTCGGAGATAACGTTCAGCCCCGGCGCGGTAATCGCGGCCATGAAGTCGCGCGGAGCGCGGCGGCACGCGGCGGCGAGCCGCTCCATCTCGGCGGGGGAGGTTTGGGCCTTCTCGCGGGCGAGCTGTTCGCGCCGATGCTTCAAAATATCGTCAAGTATCATGGCGGGCCTCAGCTATTGCTTGCCTCGACCAGCGCGGCGAGGGCTTTTTTGGCGGCCCCGCCGTCGATGGAGCTTGCCGCGAGCTTCACGCCCTCGGCTATGGAGGCGGCCTTGCCCGTCACGTACAGGGCGCAGGCGGAGTTGAGCAGCACAACGTCGCGCTTCGGCCCCTTCTCGCCGGAAAGTATGCCCTCGGTTATCACGGCGTTTTCGGCGGCCGTGCCGCCTACGAGGTCGGCCTTTTGGCATACGCTCAGCCCAAAGTCGGCGGGGGAGATGGCGTAGCTTATTATTTCGCCGTTTTCCTTCAACTCGCTTACCTGTGTTTTGCCCGTAAGCGTTACCTCGTCCAGCCCGTCCTCGCCGCGAACGACCATCGCCCGCTTAAGGCCGAGGTTTTTCAGCACGTGGCACAGCGGCTCAACGAGATTTTTGTCGTAGCAGCCCATAACGATGTACTCCGCAAAGGCGGGGTTTGTCAGCGGGCCGAGAATGTTGAACACCGAGCGCACGCCGGTTTCGCGGCGGGCGGGCCCGGCAAAGCGCATCGAGCCGTGGAAGCTTTGCGCGAACAGGAACGAAATGCCGCATTTGTCGAGCGTTTCCTTGGCCTTTTCGGGCGTGGAGGCTATCTTAACGCCCAAGCATTCCAAAACGTCGGCGGCGCCGCTCTTGCTCGAAACGCTGCGGTTGCCGTGTTTGGCGACCCTTTGGCCGCAGCCCGCGATGACAAAGGCCGACGTGGTGGAGATGTTGAAGGTGTTGGCCTCGTCGCCGCCCGTGCCGACAATATCGACGGAATCCTCGGCCCCGCGCACGCGGGAGGCGTTGTCGCGCATGGCGGCGGCGCAGCCGGTTATCTCGTCGATGGTTTCGCCCTTAATGCGCAGCGCGGTGATGAACGACGCGACCTGCGCGTCGGTGGCGCGGCCCGTCATAATTACGTTCATCGCGTCGTAGGCCTCCTCGCGGGAGAGGCTTTTGCCCTCCACAACGGCGGCGATGTATTTTTTGAGCTCTGTTTTTTCACTGTTTTCCATTTTTGGTGTTGCTCCTTCCTTTATTTTTATGCCGGCCAGCCTGAGAAAGTTGGCCGTTATTACCGCCCCGTTTTTCGTGAGAACGCTTTCGGGGTGGAACTGTATTCCGTAAATCGGGTATTCGCGGTGGCGCAGAGCCATTATCTGGCCGCGGTTGTCCTCGGCGGTGATTTCGAGGCAGGGGGGCAGGCTGTCGCGCTCGACGACGAGCGAGTGATAGCGGCCCACCTCGATTATCGGCGGCAGCCCCGCGAAAACGGGGCAGTCGGTCTTTATTTTAACGGGCGTCATTTTGCCGTGCAGCGGCTCCTTTGCGAGGACGACCCTCCCGCCGAAGGCCTCGCCGATGGACTGCTCGCCGAGGCATATCCCCAAAATCGGCAGTTTTCCGGCGAAGCGGCGCACGGCCTCGACGGTTATTCCGGCGTCCTTCGGCGAGCCGGGCCCGGGCGAGAGAATGAGCGCCTCGGGGGCCATAGCCTCTATCTCGTCAAGGGTTACGGCGTCGTTGCGAACCACCTTTATGTCGGGGTGCATTTCGCCTATCTGCTGATAAAGGTTGTAGGTGAAGCTGTCGTAGTTGTCTATCATCAAAATCATGGCGCGGCCCTCCTAAATCTCGTTGGCCATTTCGATGGCCTTTATCATGGCGTAGGCCTTGTTTTTAGACTCGTTATACTCGTTTTCGGCCACGCTGTCGGCAACAACGCCGCCCCCGGCCTGAACGTAGGCCTTGCCGTTCCTGAAAAGCACGGTTCGTATGGCGATGCAGGCGTCGATGTTGCCGTCGAAGGCCAAATACCCCACCGTGCCGCCGTATAGGCCGCGCCGCGTGGTTTCGAGCTCGTCGATTATCTCCATCGCGCGTATCTTCGGCGCGCCGCTGAGCGTTCCCGCCGGCAGCACGCTCATCAAGGCGTCCACGGGAGTTTTGTCGGCGCGGAGCCTGCCGTAAACGTCGCTCACGATGTGCATTATGCGGGAGTACCGCTCGATATGCATAAGGTTTTCGACGCGCACGCTGCCGAACTCGCACACCTTGCCGATGTCGTTGCGGCCGAGGTCAACGAGCATCGTATGCTCGGCCCGCTCCTTGGGGTCGCTTATCAGACGCTTTTCGTTGGCGAGGTCGGCCTCGGGAGTTTCACCGCGGCGGATTGTGCCGGCGATGGGCTTCGTCATGCACTCGCCGTCGGTCACGCTTATGAGCTTTTCGGGCGAGGCCCCGGCGATGAGGTAGTCCGGGTGCTTGAAGAAGTAGAGGTAGGGCGAGGGGTTGGTGGAGCGCAGCATACGGTACACGTCGAAGGGGTCGGCCACGGTGTCTACCTCGAACCTCTGCGACGGCACTATCTGGAAGATGTCGCCCTTTCTTATGTATTCTTTGGACTTTTCCACATTTTTAAGGTACTGCTCGCGGCTGATGTTGCTGCTCACCCTAATGGGCCTTATCTCGCGGCAGGGGCGGGGAGAGGGCGCGTAGCTCTCGATGGCGCGGATAATTTTTTCGGCCTTGGCCTCGGCGAGGGCGTACTGGCTTTCCTCGTCGCCGCGCGTGATGTTGAATATGCACAGCACCTTGTTGCTGAGATGGTCGAAGGCCACTAACTCGTCGTAAAGGAAGAGATTCACGTCGGGAATGTTGAGGTCATCCTTTGGCGGGTTTGAGAGCCGCGGCTCAACGTAGCGGATAACGTCGTATCCGAAATACCCAACAAAGCCGCCCGTAAGGCCCGGCCCGTTCTTAAGGGCGGGGCTTTTGAAGCTTTTCATCAGCTCCACGAACAGGGCGGGCAGGTCTGCCGCGTCGACCTCGCGGGTCTCGCCGTGGGTGACGTAACGGCCCTTTTTGTTCTTTATGGCGAGCTCGGCCTTGGGATTTATGCCGATGAACGAGTAACGCTGCCACTGCTGGTCGCTGCTGACGCTTTCAAGGATGAAAGCGTTTTCGGCGTTTTTGCTGAGAATTTCAAAAATCCTCACCGGCGTAACCGCATCGCACAGCTTTTCGTAAATAAC
>CANRER010000076.1 GCA_947629615.1 uncultured Clostridia bacterium
GCAGCGAGGTCACCCCGTTCGCCGTCATAACCGACGAAAAGACCGGCATAAAGTACCCGCTTGCCGACTACGAGCTGCTGCCCGACATGGCGGTTATCGACGCGGACTTGATGATGAATATGCCCAAGGGGCTGACGGCGGCCTCGGGCGTGGACGCGCTCACCCATGCGCTGGAGGCCTACGCCTCCGTCATGGCGACCGACTTCACGGACGGGCTGGCCCTGCGCGCGATTTCGCTGATATTCGAGTATCTGCCCCGCTGCTACGATAACGGCGCGGCGGACGGCGAGGCCCGCGAGAAGATGGCTAACGCCGCCACCATCGCCGGTATGGCCTTCGCCAACGCCTTCCTCGGCGTGTGCCACTCGATGGCGCACAAGCTGGGCGCGTATCACCACATACCGCACGGCGTGGCGAACGCCCTGCTGATAAGCCACGTTCTGCGCTACAACGCCGCCGAAGCCCCCGCAAAAATGGGTACCTTCCCGCAGTACGCCTACCCCCACGCGCTGCGCCGCTACGGCGAAATTGCCGACAGCCTCGGCCTTGGCGGCGATACCGACGCGGAAAAGCTCGAAAGGCTGATAGCGAAAATCGAGGAGCTTAAAAAGGCCGTCGGCATAAAGGAAACCATTCGCGATTACGGCGTCGGCGAGGAGGACTTCCTCGCCACCCTCGACGAAATGACGGAAAACGCCTTTGACGACCAGTGCACCGGCGCCAACCCGCGCTACCCGCTGATGAGCGAGATAAAAGAGATGTTCCTTAAGGCCTATTACGGAAAGTAAAAAAGGAGGAAGCGAAAATGGATTTGTCAAAGCTGGATCTCAGCAACGTTGTCGCCGAGCGCAGCAACAAAATAATCTGCCACGACAAGGCTCAGGGGCTGGCGATAAAGCTCTTTGACGAGAGCTTTTCCAAGGCCGCCATACTCAACGAGGCTCTCAATCAGGCCAAAATAGAGGAAACCGGCGTCAACTGCCCGCGCCTGCGCGCGGTGACGCAGATAGGCGGCAAATGGGCCATAATCACCGACTTTATCGAGGGCAAAACCCTCGCCCGCCTCATGGAGGAAAACCCCGACCGCAAGGAGGAGTATCTGGAGCTTTTCGTTGACCTTCAGCTTTCGGTGCACGCCATGAAATGCCCGCTGCTGAACAAGCTGCGCGACAAAATGAACGCCAAAATTTCCCAGACGGACCTCGACGCGACCACGCGGTACGACCTGCACACCCGCCTCGAAAGTATGCCGCGTCACAACAAAATCTGCCACGGAGATTTCAACCCCTCGAACATCATCATCTCGAACGACGGCACGCCCTACATCATCGACTGGGCGCACGTGACGCAGGGCAACGCCGGGGCCGACGCCGCGCGGACTTACCTGCTGTTCTGCCTTTCGGGCGACAACGAAACCGCCGCCCGCTACCTTGATTTGTTCTGCAAAAAGAGCGACACCGCCAAGCAGTACGTGCAAAAGTGGATGCCCATTGTGGCCGCGTCGCAAAGCGTGAAGGGCCGCCCCGAGGAGCGCGATTTTCTGCTCTCGTGGGTGGATGTGGTGGATTACGAATAAAATAATTTGACAAAAATCCCCCGCGGTGGTATAATCAAATTAATCCACACAGAAAGAGGGATTTTTGTGAAAAGGCTGTATAAATCACGCACGGACCGCAAAATCTGCGGCGTATGCGGCGGCATTGCCGAATATTTCAACATCGACCCGACCATCGTCCGCATAATATGGGCGATTTTCGTGCTCGTTTTCGGGAGCGGCATATTGGCCTACTTCATCGTGGCCTTTATCCTGCCCGACTCCCCGCCCGACGGCTACACCGAGCCTATTCAGGTGGACGCCGAGGAAAGCGACGGTCAGCAGTAAAAGGCAGGGGGCGCGAAAGCCGCGCCCCCGTTTGCCGTACAAAGGAGAAAATATCATGGATACAGAAAAAAAGCCGTCCCTCGGCGCGGGGGGCGGAGTTGTTAAAAAAGCGTTTATCAAGTCGGCTCCGGTATTGGCCGGCTATGTGGTGCTGGGCATAGGCTTCGGCATACTGCTGCGCGACGCGGGCTACGGCCTGCTGTGGTCGCTGGCAATGAGCGCGCTTATCTTCGCGGGCTCCATGCAGTATGTGGGCGTGGGGCTGCTCGCCGGCGGGGCCTCGCTGATTTCCGCCGCGCTGACAACCTTTATGGTAAACGCGCGGCACCTGTTTTACAGCATATCCATGATAGGCCGCTACCGCGACGCGGGCAAATACAAGCCCTACCTCATCTTCGCGCTGACCGACGAAACCTACTCCCTGCTTTGCGACGGCGAAACGCCCGATGGGGCAGACCCAAACCTCTACCGCTTTTTGGTGTCGCTTTTTGACCAGTGCTACTGGGTGACGGGCTGCGTTTTGGGCAGCGTTCTCGGCGCGGCGCTCCCCTTCGGCACCGAGGGCATAGAATTTTCCATGACGGCTTTGTTTGTCGCGTCGTTCACCGAGCAGTAGATAACCGCGCGCGACCGTACTCCCGCCGTAATCGGGCTTGCGGCCAGCCTCGCCTGCCTGATTATTTTCGGCGCGGAAAGCTTTCTTATCCCTTCAATGCTTGTTATCACGGCGGCGCTGACGCTGCTGCGCCCCCGCCTTGAGGCAAAGGAGGCGCGGTCATGAGCGCGAACATACACGCCGCCCTTCTCGTGGCCGTGATGTCGGCCGTCACGATACTGCTTCGCTTTCTTCCGTTTTTGATATTCCGCGGCGGCAATACGCCCGCCTATATCTCTTATCTTGGCGGGGTGCTTCCCCGCGCCATTATCGGTATGCTTGTGATATACTGCCTTCGCGAGGCCGACCTCTTTTCGGCTCCCTTCGCCCTGCCGGAGCTGATTTCCGCCGCCGTTGTGGCGGGGCTTCAGCGCTGGAAGCGTAACTCCCTTGTCAGCATAATCTTCGGCACGGCAATATATATGCTGCTGATAAGGGTGATGTGAAGCCCTTCGCCGCAAAAACCGCTCCGATTTGCCGGAGCGGTTTTTACAATCAATATTTATCTCTGCTTACTTTGTCAGCCGCTGTGCGTCGAGAGCAATCATCATTTCCTCGTCGGTGGGGATAACGAGCGTATGCACGGCCGCGCCGGGGGCGGAAATCTCCATTTCGCCGCGCTGCTTATTGAGCTCGGGATCGATTTTTACGCCCATATACTCCAACCCGTCGGTCACGGCGGCGCGGCAGGCGGCGTTGTTCTCGCCCACGCCCGCAGTGAACACCAGAGCGTCGATGCCGCCCATGACAGCGGCGTATGCGCCGACATACTTCTTGACGGAGTAGTAGAACATATCAAGCGCAGCCTTGGCGCGGCTGTCGCCGTTTTCGGCGGCGGCGCCGAGATCGCGGAAATCGCTGGAAACGCCGCTAACGCCCAGAACGCCGCTCTGCTTGTTCATCACGGCGTCCATAGCCTTGGGATCGAGGCCCTCCTTTTCCATGAGGAAGGTGACGATGGCGGGGTCAATATCGCCGCAGCGTGTACCCATGATAACGCCGGCAAGGGGCGTGAGGCCCATTGAGGTATCGACAACCCTGCCATGGTCGATGGCGGCCACGCTCGAACCGTTGCCGAGGTGGCAGGTTACTACGCGAAGCTCGGAAAGGGGCCTGTTGAGCATTTCGGCCGCGCGGCCCGAAACGTATTTATGGCTGGTGCCGTGGAAGCCGTAGCGGCGGATTTTGTACTTTTGATAATACTCGTAGGGCAGGCCGTAGAGGTAAGCCTTCTGCGGCATTGTCTGATGGAAGGCGGTGTCGAACACGGCGACCTGCGGCACGCCGGGCATTACCTTTTCGCAGGCCTCTATTCCGATGAGGTTCGCGGGGTTATGCAGCGGGGCAAGCTCTATGCAGCCGCGGATACCCTCCTTCACCTTTTCGTCGATAACGACGCTTTCGCTGAAGCTTTCGCCGCCGTGAACCACCCTGTGGCCCACCGCGCCAATCTCGCTCATGGAGGAAATTACGCCGTTTTCACTGTCGGTAAGCGACGAAATGACAAGGGTTATCGCGTCGGCATGGGTGGGCATGGGGCTTTCGATAACGACGCTGTCCCTGCCGGCGGGAGTGTGCTTGAGGCGGCTGCCCTCGATACCTATTCGCTCGCACAGACCCTTGGCCATGACGAGCTTGTTATCCATGTCGATAAGCTGATATTTCAGCGAGGAGCTGCCCGCGTTAATAACAAGAATTTTCATATTATACGGCCTCTTTCTTCAGTTCTGAGCCTGCGCCTGAACACAGGTGATGGCGATAACGCCGACGATGTCCTCGGCCTTGCAGCCGCGCGAAAGGTCGTTCACGGGCTTGGCTATGCCTTGGGTGATGGGGCCGTAGGCCTCGGCCTTGGCAAGACGCTCTACCAGCTTATAGGCGATGTTGCCGGCGTTGAGGTCGGGGAACACAAGCACGTTCGCCTTGCCGGCAACGGGGCTCGACGGAGCCTTGGACGCCGCCACGGCGGGAACCATAGCCGCGTCGGCCTGCATTTCGCCGTCTATGTTCACATCGGGAGCCTTTTCCTTGGCAAGCTTTGTGGCGAGGGCCATCTTATCAACCAGCTCGCTCTTTGCGCTGCCATAGGTGGAGTAGCAAAGCATGGCCACGTTCGGCTCGGCGCCCACGAGGGTCTTAAAGCTCTTCGCGGAGGAAACCGCTATCTCGCTGACGGCCTCGGCGTCGGGATTTTCGTTCAGCCCGCAGTCGGCGAACAGGAACACGCCGTCCTCGCCGTACTCGCAGTCGGGCACGCACTCGATGAAGAAGGCGGAAACCAGCTTTGTGCCGGGAGCCGTCTTGATTACCTGAAGCGCGCTTCTCAGCACGTTGGCCGAGGAATTGCACGCCCCGGCGACCATGCCGTCGGCGAAGCCCTGCTTAACCATCATGCAGCCAAAGTAAAGGGTGTTCTTCATCGTTTCCTCGGCTTTTTCGGGAGTCATGCCCTTCGCCTTGCGCATTTCGTAAAAAGTGGACGCGAAATCGTTAAAATGCTCGTCCTTGCACGGGTCAATGAGCGTCGCGCCGGAAATTTTCAAATTTTCTTCATTTGCCATCTTGCAAATTTCATCAATATCGCCTAAAATAATAATGTCGGCAATTTCCTGTTCAAGAGCCGACGCAGCCGCGCGTATGGTGCGGATGTCGTTTCCCTCGGCGAGGACGATGGTCTTTTTGTCGGTCTTGGCCCGAGCGATGACATTCTCAAGAAATTTACTCATTTTTAATACGCCTCCATAAGTTTTATATGATTATACATTATATAACATATCCGGAAAATTTTCAATAGGTTTTTTAACTTTTTTAACGGTAGGAGTGAATGATTTATGACAGTAAGAGCAACCATCGCCGAATTCAATCCCTTCCACAACGGACACAAGCGCCTTATCGACGCGATGAAGGAGGACGGAGCCGCCGCCGTGGCCGTGATGAGCGGCAACTACGTTCAGCGCGGGGGCTGTTCGGTCTACGACAAATTCACCCGCGCGAAGGTGGCCGTAAGCTGCGGGCTGGACCTCGTTCTTGAGCTGCCGCTGCTCTACTCGCTTTCCTCCGCCGAAAACTTCGCCACGGGCGCGGTTGAAATACTGAACGGCTTTTCGCTGATTGACGAGCTGTGGTTCGGCTCCGAGGCGTGCGAGCTCGCTCCGCTCGCCGAACTGGCCGACGCCCTGACCGACGAGAGCGACGCCTTCCGCGAGGCGCTTTCCGCCGCGCTTTCCGAGGGGCTAAGCTTCGCCGCCGCCCGCCAGAGGGCGTTGACGGCGGTTTTGGGCGAAAAGGCCGCCGCCATAGCCGAGCCGAACAATATCCTCGGCGTGGAGTACCTCAAGGCGCTCCTCGCGGGCAGGCGCCATCGCCCGCTCGGCCCACGCACGCTCGAGAGGAGGCGCGCCCTGCGCGAAAGCCTGAAAACCGGCGAAAGCATCGACAGCTACGTACCCTACCCGCCGGTGTTTAGGCCCGTGTTCAGCAAAAGCTTCGACCAGCTTATCGCCTACAGGCTCAAAATCGCCTCTGTGGACGAGCTGACCGCCATCGCCGACTGCAACGAGGAGATTGCCGCGCGGCTAAAGAAGGCCGCCCACGGCAACTCGCTCGAATCCATCGTGGCCGCGGCCCACAGCCGCCGCTACGCCGACAGCCGCCTGAGGCGGGTGCTGTTCAACCTTGTGCTCGGCAGCGACGGCCGATACCGTGCGCCGAGCTACATCCGCCCGCTGGCCTTCAGCGAAAGGGGGGCGGAGCTGCTTCGCTCCGCCGCCGACGCGGCCAAGCTGCCCATAGCCTCGCGCGGAGGCAGCGTCAAGGACGACCCTGTCTTTTGCCTTGAATGTCGAGGCACCGACGTATACAACCTTGCCATAGGCCGCCTTGGGGGCGAAGAATTTATGTACTATCCGAGCGTGCAGAAATAGGCCCGCGTCAGCTGTAGGCCATGATTTCCGCCTGCGGCGTGTCCTGCGCGGAGAGCGGCTCCGTCCTCGCGACGGCCGCTCCGTATACTCGGGCGCAGCCCATTTTGCGCAGCAACGAGCAGCAGGCCCTCATCGTCGCGCCGGTGGTCATAACGTCGTCCACCACGAGCCACACGCCGTCAAGCCGCTCGGCCTTCGCGCGGTAAAGCCGCCGAGCGTTCAACAGGCGACGGTTTCGGCTCAATCCCACCTGATCCTCCCCGCCCTCGATGCGCCGCAGCACGCCCTTTACGGGAACGCCCAGAATACGCCCCAGCTCAAGGGCGATAAGCTTCGTCTGATTGTAGCCCCGCCTGCGGCTTGCCAAGCGGCTTTGCGGCACGTATGTCACGTGGTCGGGCCGAAAGCCGCCCATTTCGTCGGCAATGGCCCGCGCGAAGCAGCGATAGGCGGCGGGGCGGGAACGAAACTTCATC
>CANRER010000077.1 GCA_947629615.1 uncultured Clostridia bacterium
ACGAGATAAAGGCTCCTCAGGCCGGCGTGGTAACGGTGGTCGCCTCCAAGGGCTCCACGATCAACACCGGCGACGTTCTTGTGACAATAGCCTGACAAGAACGGAGAGAATGGAGTTGATATAAGTTGCTGACTAAATTAGTGGAGGGCTTCGCGGCCTTTTTCGCCAAGACAGGCGTGGCCGAGATCGTCGGCGGCTTTCTGGCCGACGGCGGCTGGAAAACGCTCGTAATGCTGGCCATCGCCTGCGTGCTCCTTTACCTTGCCATCGTCAAACAGTTCGAGCCGCTTTTGCTGCTGCCCATCGCCTTCGGTATGCTCATCGCGAACCTGCCTCTCGGCGAGGTTATGCACATGGAGCTGTTCATTGACCCCAACGACCCCAACGCCCATCTGAACATTCAGCGTATCGTCGAGGAGGGCGGCCTGCTCGACCTGCTGTATCTGGGCGTTAAGCTGGGTATATACCCGCCGCTCATCTTCCTTGGCATAGGCTGTATGACGGACTTCGGCCCGCTTATCGCCAACCCAAAGAGTATTCTGCTCGGCGCGGCGGCGCAGCTCGGCGTGTTTATCACGTTTATAGGCGCCATCGTGCTCGGAGCCTTCGGCATCGGCGGCTTCGGCGCGGACGGCACTATGGAAACCATCTTTAAGGAGGCCGCCTCGATAGGCATAATCGGCGGCGCAGACGGCCCCACGGCCATATACGTCACAAAAACGCTGGCCCCCGGCCTGCTCAGCGCAATAGCCATAGCGGCCTATTCCTACATGGCGCTTATCCCCGTTATCCAGCCCCCCATAATGAAGGCCCTCACCACAAAGGAGGAGAGGCAGATAGTTATGGAGCAGCTCCGCCCCGTCACCAAAAGGGAAAAGATACTTTTCCCCATAATCGTGACGCTTGTGGTCGTGCTGCTGGTTCCCGACGCGGCCCCGCTTGTGGGTATGCTTATGCTCGGCAACCTCATCAAGGAGAGCGGCGTGGCTGACCGCCTTTGCAAGACGGCTCAAAACGAGCTTATGAACATAATCACAATCTTCCTCGGCCTCACGGTGGGCGCCACCGCTACGGCCGACACCTTCCTCACCCCCAAAACGCTGCTCATCATCTGCCTCGGCCTTGTGGCCTTCAGCGTCAGCACGGCCGGCGGCCTTATCTTCGGCAAGATAATGTGCAAGGCCACGGGCGGCAAAATCAATCCGCTCATCGGCAGCGCCGGCGTGAGCGCCGTTCCGATGGCGGCGCGTATGTCACAGAAGGTTGGTCAGGAGGAAAACCCCGCGAACTTCCTTTTGATGCACGCGATGGGGCCGAACGTCGCCGGCGTTATCGGCAGCGCGGTCGCGGCGGGCGTGTTCTTGGCGCTGTTTAATTAAAGGAGGATATGAACATGGAAAATAAAAGACCGGTAAAAATCACCGAAACCATACTCCGCGACGCCCATCAATCTCTCATCGCCACGCGAATGACGACCGACGAGATACTCGGCGCGGTGGAAATGCTCGACAATGTTGGCTTCAACGCGCTCGAGGCTTGGGGCGGCGCAACCTTCGACAGCTGCCTCCGCTTCCTCAACGAGGACCCGTGGGAGCGTCTGCGCAAGATAAAGGCTAAGGCCAAAAAAACACCTATCCAAATGCTGTTCCGCGGCCAGAATATCCTTGGCTACCGCCACTACGCCGACGATGTGGTCGAGTACTTCGTGCAGAAGTCCATCGCCAACGGAGTTGACATAATCCGTATATTCGACGCTCTCAACGACGTTCGTAACCTCAAAACGGCTATAAACGCCGCCATAAAGGAAAAGGGCCATGTTCAGGCCGCTATTTCATACACCATCAGCCCCGTGCATAACAACGCTTCCTTTGTGGAGCTGGCGAAGCAGCTCGAAAGCATGGGCGCAAATTCCATCTGCATCAAGGACATGGCCGGCCTGCTCACGCCGTATAACGCCTATGAGCTCGTCACCGCCATGAAGAAGGCCGTCAAAATACCCATCGAGCTTCACACGCACTACACAAGCGGCGTCGCCTCAATGACCTACTTAAAGGCCATCGAGGCCGGAGTCGATATTGTGGACTGCGCCATGTCGCCCTTCGCTATGGGTACTTCTCAGCCGCCCACGGAATCGCTCGTCGCTACCCTCAAGGACACCCCCTACGACACCGGGCTCGACCTTGGCCTGCTCAGCGATATTGCCGACTACTTCCGCCCGATACGCGAGAAGTACATCAAGGAAGGCGTGCTGAACCCCAAATCCCTCGCCGTGGACGTGAACACCCTCAAATATCAGGTGCCGGGCGGTATGCTGAGCAACCTTATATCTCAGCTTAAGCAGCTCGGGGCCGAGGATAAGTTCCAAGAGGTGCTTAAGGAGGTTCCCCGCGTTCGCGAGGACGCAGGCTTCCCGCCGCTCGTAACGCCCACCAGCCAGATAGTCGGCTCTCAGGCCGTGTTCAACGTGGTGCTCGGCGAACGCTATAAGAACGTTACAAAGGAGTTCCGAGGCCTTGTAAAGGGCGAGTACGGCAAGACCCCCGTCGAAATAAAGCCCGAATTTGTCAAGCGGATAATAGGCGACGAAAAGCGCATAACCAAGCGCCCCGCCGACGATATACCCAACGAGCTCGACCGCTTCCGCAGCGAGATAAAGGAGTATATAGAGCAGGACGAGGACGTTTTGAGCTACGCGCTGTTCGGACAGGTCGCTGTGAAGTACTTTAAGTTCCGTCAGGCCGGCAGGCTCGGCCTTGACCCGGAGCTTGCCAACGCGGGAGATAAGGTAAGCCCCATGTAAAAACCGAAGGGGCCGTAAAAAAATACGCGCAGACCGTTCAAGGGCTGAATGTATTGATTTAAGTCTGCTTTGAGTATTATACGGCTACAAGAACCAATGAATTGACGTAGAAAACCCGCTCGTAAGAGCGGGTTTTCTTATTTTTTTAGCCCTTGAACTACGAACGAAAATCACCCTCGGCGTACCTATGTACGCCGTCGGGAGTGCTTGCTCGTCGGCTAAAGCCTCCTGCGCAAGCTGATTTTCGTCCGTTCTGCGCGATTTTTTCGGCCGGCCCCTGTGCCTCCAAGTTACAAGGCAGGTTTTTTACGGCTCCTTTTTATTGCTCATTATCGGACTTTTTTTTGGCCTTGGCGAGCGTTCTGTGGCGGGTGGGGCTATGGCCGAAAAAGGCCTTAAAGCTGGTCGAAAAATAAAGCTGATCCTCAAAGCCCGCGCTGAGAGCCACCTGCCCTATGGTGAGGTTCGTTTCCTCAAGCAGACGGGCGGCGGTTTTCATGCGGAACTCGGTAATATAACGCTTTGGCGAAACGCCGAGCTTTTCCTTGAAAAGGCGGCTGAGATAGCTGCGGTTTATGCCCACATAGCTACTTATTTCGCCCACCGTGACAGGGCTGCGGTAGTGTATGGTGTGAATGTAGTTTAGGGCGTATTTCACATATTCGTCGGCCATTGAAACGGGCTGCGGCTCGCCGGTGACAAAGGCGGCCAAGGCCTCGGCCAGACGGCCCAGCAGCTCGTAGGGGTTATCCGGTGCGGTGGACGAAAGCGCCAACATAGGCCCGGCGGCGCGGTGCGCCCCGCGCATGACGGGCTGCTCGCGCGTGAAGCCCGTCGAGGCCAAATATTTCCCGACGGCGGCTCCGCTGAATTCCACCCACGAATACTCCCACGGGTCGGCGGAGTCGGCCTGATAAAGCGTCACGTCGCCGGGGTATATCAAAAAGGCATCTCCGGCGGACAGGGCGTAGGTTTTGCCCCCGCATACGTACCTGCCGCGCCCTCGGTGAATGTAGTGTATAAGGTGGTTCGAGCGCACAAAATCACCGATCGAATAATTCGGCCGGCAGTCCTCGTGTCCGTACTGTATCACATTGAAATCCACAAAGTCGCGGTAGCGGTTCACATAGGTTTTCCGCATAAAAACGCCTCCCCGCAAATATTATGGGCATTTTACAGCTTAATTATAGACCCGCCCGCGCGGCCTGTCAAGAAAAATGTCACAAAATCAAATGTTTTGGCTACAAATTCTTATACAAGCCCCCTCGCCGATAGTATAAAATTAAAATAAGGATGTGGTGATATGGACTTAAAGCGCGCGGCGGAGCGTATCGCCGCGAGATATATCAGTGATAACCCGCCGCTAATGCCGCTTCTTCGCCCCTATTACGACGGCGGCGTTCGCCGGGGGAGCGATTACCGCTATATTGCCGACATGGATAAGCTGTTCCCCGGCGCGAAAATCGGCGACGAGGCCGAGGCCGAGTGCGTCTATATCGCCGAGGCCGACGAAGTTATCGGCATAAGCATAAGCCTTTTCGGCAGCGCGGAGCTGGAGCTTTGGGGCGAGAGAGTCTTTCGCTCGGACGTGTTTTCCGAACGGAACAACCACGTTCCCATTCGCGTTGACCTGCCCATGAAAAAGGGCGTAAACCCGCTTAAATTCACATTCAAAAAAACCGCGCTGGGCTTTGGGGCCGTGTTCGGCACGTGGCTCGGCAAGTGGGATTACCTGCTGATGAGGCCCGACGACCTTCGGTTCGAGGGCTGCCGCTACAGGCTCAACGGCGGCGAGTGGATACCGGGGCTCGAGCCCGCCGAAATTGACCTCGCCGAGGGCGAGCAAGCTCTTTTTTACGCCAAAGCAAGCGATGGGCGCGACGTTTTCGTCCGCGGCGCGGCCTTCCCCGACGATGGGGATTATGTAAACCCCGCCGGGGTCGAGGGCTTTGGCCCGTGGCTGGGGCTGTGGCCGATTAAGGGCGAGGCGCGGCCCGAGGGCTTCACGCGGCTGACGGAGGGCTCCTATTGGCGGTTCAAATATAAGGATATGTGGCTGCGGCCCTATTACGCAAAGGGGAACTTCGGCCGCTGGAGCTACCCCCTCGGGGTGACGCTTTACGGCCTGACGAAGGCGGGCGAGCTGCTCGGCGGCGGGATTATCGATTACGTGAAGGCCCACGCGGAGCTTTGCGTCGAAACCTTCCCCTACGCCTTGTGGGATAAAGACGCGCACGGCGGGGCGGCGAGCCTGCACAATCTGCTTTGCGGCATCGACAGCCTTGACGACTGCGGCGCGTTCGGCTCGTTTATCGAAGAGGCGGAGCTCTCGCTGGGGCTTACCGGCGCGGAGCGGATAACCGACTACATAGCGGATTACATCGAAAACCGCCAGCCGAGGCTCGAAAACGGGGCTTTTTGCCGCAAAAACCAGATGCACAGCTTCCACAACGACACCGTATGGCTGGACGATCTTTACATGAGCGTGCCGTTCCTCTGCCGCAGATACCTGCTGACCGGGAACGAGGCCCCGCTGCTCGACGCGGCAAATCAGCTTCGTCTGTACAAGGAGCTTTTGTACATGGAGGAAAGCCGCCTGATGAGCCATGTTTTCGACCTCCGCCACGGAATAAAAAACGGCGTGGCGTGGGGGCGCGGCAACGGCTGGGCGTTGTTTTCGCTTTCGGAGCTGCTTTTGGCGATGCCGAAAAATCACGCTCTGCGCGGCGAGATGGAGCGGCTTTTCACGCTTCTTTGCGAGGGATACCTCGCGCGTCAGAGCGGCGACGGCCGCTGGCGTCAGGTGCTTGACGACCCCGAGGCCTACCTTGAAACGAGCTGTACCGCCATGTTCGCCTGCGCCTTTGCGCGGGGAGCGCGGCTCGGCCTTTTGGGCGCGGAGTACGCCGAGGCGGCGCGGCGGGCGGTGAAATCCATAGTTAAAAACTGCGTGGACGGCGAAGGGAACGTTTACGGCGTGTGCCGAGGCTCGGAGTTTTCCTTTTCGCCGGACTACTATAAATACGAGCTGCTGCCGAGGGATAACGATACCCACGGCATAGGCATAGTTTTGCTTGCGATATGCGAGGTGTTGAAATGAAAACCGAGGCGGATGATATGAATAATAAAATAATTTATATTCTTCAGCACAGCTATTTTTATGAAAAGGAAAATAAGTATGGCATAAGGCCCGGATACGAAGAAGTGAAAATGCTGGGATTATACTCCACAAGGGAAAAAGCGGAATTGGCCATAGACGATTATATGCGTAAAGAGGGATTTAATAAATATGGCCGGGAGAGCTTCTCCATAGACCCTTATGAAATCGACTGTGACGCCGGTTGGAAAAGCGGCTTTGAATGTCGCGGCGGCTATTATTGGCTGCCTATCGGGGCCGATATTGCGGACGCATCTTTGCGGCGCACCGGCCCGGGAAGCGAATATTCAAAGATTAAAATATGGGAGAAAAGCGGAAGTGAAAAATTATGAAGAAATGCTTTGTGTTAAGTCATTTTTTTGAGTATGGGGAAGATAACTTTTATGAAGAATTAAAAATAATAGGGGTATATTCTTCCAGAGCCAAGGCGGAGCAGGCCATAGAAAGATATATTTTACTGCCGGGCTTCAATAACTATACGAGGGAAGCGTTTTGTATAGACGAGGCCACAATAGATTATGGCAGAGAATGGGAAAACGGGTTTGTTAAGGCCGACGAAATTGATTAGCTGAAAAAGGAGAAAAAATGAAGCTCATCGAAACAGCGAGAATAGACATCAGCCGCGCGGGGCGTTTTTGCCGCATGTGGCTGGGGGACATAAACGGCGACGGGCGCATGGAGATAGTCATGGTTCAGCCCGATTCCGACCGCGACGACCGCTACTTTCCGCACAGCGTCCGCTGCGCCACGGCCTTTGACCTCGACGGCGGGCTGTTGTGGCAGGTGGGCAGGCCCGACGAAAACGCCCGCGCCAGCGGGGCCGACATTCCGGCTCAGCTTTACGACATCGACGGCGACGGGCGGCTCGAGCTGATATGCGTCATGGACGGCGGCCTGCGCGTATACGACGGCGCGAACGGCGGGCTTAAGCGTTCGGCCCCTTTGCCCGACCCCGAGGCTCACGACTGCAT
>CANRER010000078.1 GCA_947629615.1 uncultured Clostridia bacterium
GTGGTGCGCATTGTGGCCGTCACCTTTGAATGGGCCGACGAAATCGACGTTGAACGCGCCAAGCGCGCCGCCGAAAAGGCGCGCGATCGTCTGAGCCGCCAGCGGACGGACCGCGAGCTCAGACTGGCGGAATATAAGCTGAAACGCGCCCTTAACCGCATAGACGTATACAACAACAGATAAACGCTGCCCCTTTTGCGGCAGCCGCGCGAAATTCCGGGCAAAACCCGGAATTTCATGCTTTTTGGCGGGCACGCCTTGATTTGCAAAATAAGTTAGCATACTAACATTATTAATAAATTGTTCACAGTCTTGCAATAGTACGACAACAAAACGGTATTATCATAGGATTTGTAAATTTCAACGGGAGGTACATATTATGGCAGAGAACGAAACCAATGTTCCCGCTGCGGAGGAGGCTCCGGCCATACCGAGCAAGCTGAAGAAGAAAAAGAAGAAGAAAATGAACAAATGGGTCAAGCGCGGCATAGCCCTTGGCCTTATTGCCGCCGTGGCGGGCGGCGCGGTAGTCTATAACAGAAGCCAAAAGGCCAAGGAGGCCGAATCCGAGGCCACGTCGCAAACCTCCGTTGTGACGAGGGGCGACATAACAGTTAAAATAACCGGCTCCGGCACGGTTACGGCTATCGACGAGTACAACATAGTTCCCACCGTGAACGGCGATATAAAGCAGGACTTTTTCGCCGAGGGCGATTACGTGAACGAGGGCGACGTGCTTTATAAGTTCGACAGCACCGTCGCCGACAATGCCATTAAAACCGCCGAGAACCAGATAAAAACCGCCAAAAACAGCGTGACCTCGGCGCAAAACAGCATCGAAAGCGCCGAAACGAACCTGCAAAACAGGGCAGACGCCGTGGATAAGGCCCAAGAGAATATAGATAAGCTGACCATTTACGCCAACTCCACCGGCAAGGTCAGCGGGCTTAGCCTCACCGTCGGCAACGACGCGGGCGGCAATATCTGCACAATAACCGATACCTCTACGCGGCTGGTGAAGGTCCCGTTTAACGCCGCGCAGTTCTCGAAAATCGCAGTGGGCGATTCCGTCACCTTGAGTATTGAAAAATACATGACGACCGCCTCGGGTACGGTGCAGCGCAAGTACAGCGCGGCAGGCACAGGCAGCGACGGCAGCGTGGTATACGATGTGGAAATTCTCGTCGGCGGCGGCGTGGAGCTGCCCGAGGGAACCATCGTCACCGCCAACGTACACACCGCCTCCGGCGACTGCCAGTCGTCCTCGGCGGGAAGCGTGTTCTACCCCGACCCCACAGCCGTCAACGCCGAGGTGCAGGGCAAGGTTCAGCGGGTGAACGTCAAGAACGGCGACTGGGTAATGAAGGGGGCCGTCATCGCGCAGCTTGAAAGCAGCACGCTTCAGGACGCGCTCAAAACAGCCCGTCAGGACTACACCAACGCCCAGACACAGCTCGAGGAGGCCCGCAATAACTATCAGAACGCGCTGACGAACCTCGAAAACGCGCAGTCCAATCTTGAGGACCGCCAGAGCGACGCGGACGATTATACCATCACCGCGCCTATCAGCGGCGTGGTGCTGAGCAAGGACTACAAGGCCGGCGACACCATCTACGGCCAAAACTCCACCACCCTTATGGTGATTGCCGACATGAGCAAAATGAAGTTCACCATCAGCGTTGACGAGCTTGACATCGCCTCCATCGCTCTCGGGCAGGAGGTTGACGTTACCAGCGACGCGCTTGAGGGCGTGGAGCTTGTCGGACGCATAACAAATATTTCCAAGAAGGGCGAATCGCAAAACGGCGTTACCAACTACCCCGTCGAAGTAACTATCGACGAGCCCGGCGAGCTGATGAGCGGAATGAACGTCAGCGCGGAGATTATCGTGGCCGAAGCTCCCAACGCGCTCCGCGTGCCGGTTTCCGCCGTCAGCTACTTTGAGGGCAAGCATTACGTCACCGTTGTGGGCGAGCTTAAGGGCGCGTCCGGCGGCGGCAGAGGCGCAAACGCCCCCGCGTTCGGCGGCTCTCACGAGGGCGCACCCGAGAATGTGGCCGAAGGAGAGGCCAAGGTTGAAGCCGAGGACGAAGCCAAGGGCGAGGAGAACGTCCCCGAGGGCGGGGCGGCGGAAGCCGGCTCCATGCCCGCGCACGAGTCCGGCGATGCGGACGCTTCGCATGAAAACGCGCCCAATGCCGACGCTTCCGCTCCCGCAGGCGCGGCCCCGATGGGCGGCGTAAGCGGCGACCGCAGCTCCGGCAGCTCCGGCGGGAGCAGGCGGGGCCGCTCCGATGCCGAGATAACCCTCTTTGACGAGGAACGGCGCACGGAGGTCACGGTCGGCGTCACCGACGGCGACTATTACGAAATACTCAGCGGCCTCGAGGAGGGGCAGGTAGTCCATGACGAGGGCTCGTCGAGCAGCGGAGGCTTTAACTTCGGCATGATGATGGGCGGCATGGGCGGCCCCGGCGGAGGCCCGGGAGGCGGTCGCCCCGGCGGAGGAGGACGATAACCGATGATAAAAATTAAGGATATGTATAAGATATACACCATGGGCGACGTGGAGGTTCGCGCGCTTAACGGCATAACCCTGCACATAAAGCCCAAGGAGTTTGTGTCCATCATCGGCCCCTCGGGCAGCGGCAAGTCCACGCTGATGAACATGATAGGCTGCCTCGACACCGCCACAAGCGGCGAGTACCTCATCGACGGCATACCCGTCGAAAACATGAGTGAGGACGACCTCGCCGTGCTGCGCAACGAAAAAATCGGCTTCATCTTTCAGGGCTACAATCTGCTCCCCAAGCTGACGGCCCTCGAAAACGTGGAGCTTCCCCTTATATACCGCGGCATAAGCCCCTCGCGCCGGCGCGAGCTGGCCGAGGCCGCCCTCGCTAGGGTGGGCATGGAGAGCCGCATGAACCACAAGCCAAAGGAGCTTTCCGGCGGACAGCAGCAGAGGGTGGCCATCGCCCGCGCGTTAAGCAACAAGCCCTCGCTCATACTGGCCGACGAGCCTACCGGCGCGCTGGATTCCAAGACGGGCATCGAGGTGCTTGAAATGATGAAGGATATCCACAAGGAGGGCAACACCGTTGTGCTGATCACCCACGACAGCAAAATCGCTGCCCACGCCGAGCGCATCGTCACCATATCCGACGGCAAAATTACCGGCGATACCACCTCCAAGGAGGGAATTGAGGCATGAATGTGTTCATGGCGTTCAAAATGGCCATTGAGAGCATCCGATCCTCGAAGATACGCTCCCTGCTCACTATGCTGGGCGTAATCATCGGCGTGGCGGCGGTAATAATTTTGGTGAACATAGTCACGGCGGCCACGCTTTCCATGCGCACGGAGCTTGAAAGCATGGGCACGAACCTGATACAGGTGAGCATCAGCCGAGGCGGCTGGGGCCAGACGCGCAGCGTCAGCCTTAAGGAGGTTGAGGAGCTGGCCGAGGAAAATTCCGATATTATAAGCGCGGTTTCGCCCGTGGTGACAAGCATGGGTACGATAAAATACGGCACAAACAACGTCAACACCTCCATAACCGGCGTAAGCGAGGATTACAGCGACATCCGCAGCCTCGATATGGAGGAGGGGCGGTTCATTTCCGAGGCGGACATCGAGGGCCGAAGCAACGTCGTCGTTATCGGCGAATACATACGCAAGGAGCTTTTCGGCACCGAAAGTCCGATTGGCCAGACGGTCAAGATAAACAACGAAAAGTTCACCGTGGTGGGGCTGCTTAAGGCAAAATCCACCAACGCCTCCGCCGGCGGCGAGGACGACGTAATGCTCCTGCCCTACAGCAGGGCGACCCGTCTTATCCGCAACGCCAACATCAACAGCTTTATGGTTTCGGCGGTAAGCTCCGACTATATGACCGAGGCCACCGAGGCCATCGAGGACTTCCTCTATAAAAAATTCAAAAACGACGACTACTATAACGTGCTTAACACGGCCGAGCTCATCGACACCATTGACGATGCCCTCAGTGTCATGAGCCTGCTGATGGCGGGCATAGCCGGCATTTCGCTGGTGGTGGGCGGAATTGGGATAATGAACATAATGCTCGTCACCGTTTCCGAGCGCACCCGCGAAATAGGCATAAGAAAAGCCATCGGCGCGCGCCGCGCCAGCATTATAACCCAGTTCCTCATCGAATCGGCGGTAATAAGCTGCCTTGGAGGACTTATCGGAATTGTGCTGGGCGTCGTGGGGAGCTACTTTGTGTGCGTAGCAATGGATATGAGCGCCGTGCCTCTGCCCGAGCAGACCACGGTAATTCTCGGCTCGTTTGCGTTTTCGGCGGTGATAGGCATTTTCTTCGGCCTTTACCCGGCCAACAAGGCCGCCAAGCTGAACCCCATCGACGCGCTCAGAACGGAATAAACTCTGGGAGGTTATTGAAATGATAAAGAAAATCTCGGCCCTCGCCCTCGGCCTTGCGCTGGTTTTGGCGCTCGGCGCGGGAGCCGCGGCGTATAACGATACCGCGCAGGACCCCGCGCTAGACAGGGCCACGGCAATGCTCTCCGGCCTCGGAGTCATCTCGGGCATGGGCGACGGGGACTTTCACCCCTACGAAAATCTCACCCGCGCGCAGTTTTCCAAGATAGCGGCCTACCTTATGGGGCAGGAGGAGAACGCCGTCAGCACGAGCCTGCCCTTCACCGACGTACCCGCCGGGCATTGGGCCACGGGCTATATCGGGCTGGTCAGCAGCACCGGCATTATCGCCGGCTACCCTAACGGCAGCTTCGGCGCCGACGAGCAGATAACCTACGGCCAAGCCGTGACGGTGCTTGTCCGCGTGCTGGGCTATTCCGGCGAGGACGTGGGCTACCGCTGGCCCGAGGGCTATATGGAAAAGGCGCAGGCCATCGGCCTTACGGACGGGGTTTCCGTTCCCGACGTAAATATGCCCATAACCCGCGGCGACGCGGCGAAGCTTTGCTATAACGCCCTCTTTACCGACATGAAAACCGGCGGCGAGCTGATTTCGCTGCGCAAGGTCACCCGCGTCGAGGACGTTATCGTCACCGCCGACAGCAAGACCGACGTCAGCTTTGACGCCAACGTCATCGCCACCACCGCCGGCAGCTACAAGCTCACGCCCGACAGCGGCGTGCCGGAGGATATTGTGGGCCGCAAGGGCGACCTGTATTACGATAACGACGGCGAGGTGATTATGTTCACCCCCGCGCCCGAAACCGTCCGCACGCTCGTTATCACAAGCACGCTTATGAACGCCGACGCGAACCGCGTCGAGATAAACTACGCCGAAAACGGCGTTCCCGGCAGGGAAAGCCTTGCCCTTAACCACCCGCTGTATAACGAGGGAGCGGCCCTTACCGTGGGCAGCGGCTACCAGCTCATGAACGAGGGCAGCGAGCTGCGCCTGTTTTACGACGAAATGGGCGGCCTTCAGCGCGGGGCGCTTTTCACCGCCACCATGGAGGGCCCGAAAACCGTCTACGGTGACGGCTTCTCCGCCGCCGACGAGTTCGGCATAACCGATACCTCCACGCTCCGCGTTATCCGCAAGGGCCTCAGCGCGTCGCTCGGCGACATTCAGCGCTTTGACGTGCTGTATTACGCGGCCAATACCAACACGCTCTACGCCTACGACGACAAGGTGACCGGCATATACGACAAGGCCCTTCCCATCAAGGCCAACGTCACCGGCATAGTTCTCAGCGGCGTAAGCTACGACCTCGCCACCCAAACCGCCATTAACAAGCTCAACGAGAGCGAAGGCGCCTTTGCCATCAACGACCGCGTAACGCTGCTTAAGGGCAAGGACGGCGAGATTGTGGACGCGGTTGACGCCGACGCGGCCGATTTGCAAAGCTACGGCGTTATCCAAAACGCTTACGCGCGGCTTCGGGCCGACGGCGACGACTCCGACGGGCGCGGCGACTATATGGTCACTATGTTCATGGGCGACGGCACGACGGCGGATTACGTGTGCGACCGCGACTACAGCGACGATATAGGCGACTTCTGTCTGCTCAGCTTTAAGGACGGCGTTCTGACCCTTGAAAAGGTGGCATATCAAAAGATAACCGGCAGCTTGGATAAAAGCGTTCCGAGCCTTGCCGGCCACTGGTTCGCCGACGATTACGGCATAATCGAGCTTGTGAGCCTTCCCGACGAAGGCCCCGCCACGCTGCGCAAGGTGTCGCTGAACGAAATCGGGCTCGACAGCCTGAAGGCCGCCGACGTTATCCACGCGCAGACCACCGGTTCGATGGGCGATATTTCCATACTTTACCTGCGCGGCGTAACCAACGAACAATATCAGTACGGCGTGGTGACTAAGGCCGAGCTGCCCGAGGGCTTGGATAAATCGGCCTCCACCCGCACTTATACCATGCTGCTGGGCGCGACCGAGCGGCAGATGACGCATAACTACAAATTTTCCGCCGGCGACGCTGTCGGCTATGGCCCCTCCGCTACCGGCAGTGATACCTTCATCGACCTTATCAAGGTCGCATCGGGGGCCGAGGTCGAGGCCAAAACCGCGGGCCGCATAAAGGTCGGCGGCGAGATCTATCCCTTAAGCGACAGCGCGGTGGCCTACGGCGGCGACGCGCCATCGAGGTATATGGCGCTCAGCCTTGACGAGCTGACGGATATGGACAACGTCATTTCCGTGGAGCTCTATTCCGACCGCTCGCTCTCCTCGGGCGGCGAGGTTAAGGTGATAATCGTTACGACGAAATAATTGGGGGCCGTAAAAAATACGCACAGACCGTTCAAGGGCTGAATGGATTATAGGAACGTAATCTTATGCATTAAAGCATTTTGTAAAAATAAAATGATTTATTAGTGTTGAAAATCCGCTCATAAGAGCGGATTTTCGTTATTTTGAGCCCTTGAACTATGAACGAAAATCACCCTCGG
>CANRER010000079.1 GCA_947629615.1 uncultured Clostridia bacterium
TATATGTACTTCCTTAAGCTGCACCATCTTGTTGACGATAAGATACACGCCAGAAGCACCGGCCCGTACTCGCTCGTTACTCAGCAGCCGCTGGGCGGCAAGGCCCAGTTCGGCGGCCAGCGCTTCGGCGAGATGGAGGTTTGGGCGCTCGAAGCCTACGGCGCGGCTTATCTCCTGCAAGAGATACTGACGGTTAAGTCGGACGATATTGTCGGCCGCGTAAAGACATACGAGGCCATCGTCAAGGGAGAAAACGTGCCGGCCCCCGGTATTCCCGAATCCTTCAAGGTTTTGGCAAAGGAGCTTCAAGCCCTCGCCTTGGACGTCAACGTGCTTGACAAGGACGGCAACCCCATCGAGCTGACCATTGACGACGACGACGAACCCAACATCGAAGCCTACCATGAGGAGTTCAAGCAGGTAAACGACGGCCTCAACGGCTTCCGCGAGCTGGACGCCGCCGAGGAGCTTATGCGCGAGCTGCTTGAAAACAAGGAGGAAGGCGAGCTTTCCGTTGACCTTGACGACGAGGAAGGCCCCGACGACGCCGAGCTTTTCGCCATGGAGGACGCGGAGCTTGACATGGACGGCGAGGACGACCTCGACGACCTTGACGATGAAATATAAGGGAGGAGTTGTGTTATGGATTTCAATATGTTTGATTCAATACAGATCGGTTTAGCATCTCCCGAAAAAATACTCGAATGGTCTTACGGCGAAGTGAAAAAGCCCGAAACCATCAACTACCGCACGCTCAAGCCCGAGCGCGACGGCCTTTACTGCGAACGAATTTTCGGCCCCACCAAGGACTGGGAGTGCTACTGTGGAAAATATAAGAAAAACCGCCACAAGGGCGTTATCTGCGACCGCTGCGGCGTTGAGGTAACTCGCGCGAAGGTTCGCCGCGAGAGAATGGGCCACATCGAGCTGGCCGCTCCCGTGAGCCATATCTGGTACTTTAAGGGCATTCCCAGCAGAATGGGCGTGCTGCTCGACATCTCCCCCAACGTGCTGGAGAAGGTGCTTTACTTCGCCCAGTATATCGTTCTCGACCCCGGCAAGGCCACCGAGTTTGTCAAAAAGGACGCGCTCAACGAGCAGGAGTACGAGAAGTACCGCGAAAAATACGGCGACAGCTTCCGCGTCGGCATGGGCGCCGAGGCCATTCTTGAGCTATTGAAGGAAATAGACCTTGACAAGCTGAGCGCCGAGCTTCGCGACGAAATAGCCTCCTCGCAGGGGCAGAAAAAGCAAAAGGCCGCCAAGCGGCTCGAGGTCGTCGAGGCCTTCCGAAAGAGCAACAACAAGCCCGAGTGGATGATAATGACGCGTATTCCCGTGCTTCCTCCCGAGCTTCGCCCCTTGCTCCAGCTCGACGGCGGCCGCTTCGCCACCAGCGACCTTAACGACCTTTACAGAAGGGTTATAAACAGAAATAACCGCCTTCGCAGGCTGCTTGAGCTGAACGCCCCCGACATCATCGTGCGCAACGAAAAGCGTATGCTTCAAGAGGCCGTGGACGCCCTCATCGACAACGGCAGGCGCGGCCGCCCCGTGACCGGCGCGGGCAACAGGGCGCTCAAATCTTTGTCCGACCTTCTGAAGGGCAAGCAGGGCCGCTTCCGCCAAAATCTGCTCGGCAAGCGCGTGGACTACTCGGGCCGAAGCGTTATCGTCGTGGGCCCGCAGCTTAAAATTTACCAGTGCGGCCTCCCGAAGGAAATGGCGCTCGAGCTGTTCAAGCCCTTTGTTATGAAGCGTCTTGTCGCCAACGGCAGCGCGCAGAACATCAAAAACGCCAAGCGCATGGTGGAACGCGCCACTACCGAGGTTTGGGACGTTCTCGAAAGCGTTATCAAGGAGCATCCCGTGCTGCTCAACCGCGCCCCGACGCTCCACCGTCTGGGCATACAGGCCTTCGAGCCAATCCTTGTCGAGGGCCGCGCGCTCAGGCTCCACCCGTTGGTATGTACCGCCTTCAACGCCGACTTCGACGGCGACCAGATGGCCGTACACGTTCCCCTTTCGCCCGAGGCGCAGGCCGAGGCCCGCTTCCTTATGCTTTCGGCCAACAACCTGTTAAAACCGCAGGACGGCAAGCCCGTCACCGTTCCCACGCAGGATATGGTTTTGGGCAGCTATTACCTCACCCTCAGCAAGCCCAAGGAGGTTCGTATTACCGACCCCGGCGACAGCTCCTACCTTGAAGGACAGGTCGTCGAGTACTACGGCGAGCTTCTTAAAACGAACGCCGCCCTTGAGGCTGAGGGCAAACGCCCCGCGCAGTTCACCGAAGAGGGCTGCTTTGCCGGCGAGCAGGGCGAGGGCCACTGCTTCAGCGACGTGGACGAGGCCATGATGGCCTATGACAGCGGCGACGTTGGTCTACACGCCCCCATCAAGGTGCGCATATACAAGGAAATCGACGGCGAAACCCGCTGCAAGCTTGTTGACGCCACCGTCGGCCGACTGATATTTAACGACATTATTCCTCAGGATCTCGGCTTTGTTGACAGAAGCGACCCCGAGAACGCCTTTGAGCTTGAAATACAGTTCATCGTGGACAAGAGCAAGCTCGGCAAGATAGTTGACCGCTGCATTCGCGCCCACGGCGTTACCAAAACGGCCGTCGTGCTTGACGACATCAAGGCTTTGGGCTACAGGTTCTCGACAAAGGGCGCCATCACCATAAGCGTCAGCGACATGGAGATACCCGGCTCCAAGAAGGAACGCCTCGATGAGGCCGAAAAGCAGGTTGAGAGCATAACCAGGCTTTACCGCCGCGGTCTTATCACCGACAGCGAACGCTATAACCGCGTTATCGAAACCTGGCAGAACGCCAACGACGCCATTACCAAGGCGCTTATGGCCAATCTTGACAAATATAACCCCATCTACATGATGGCGACCTCCGGCGCTCGAGGCAGCATAAATCAGATACGCCAGCTCGCCGGTATGCGCGGCCTTATGGCAAGCACCGACGGCCGCACCGTGGAAATCCCCATTCGCGCGTCCTTCCGCGAGGGTCTTAACATTCTGGAATACTTCATCTCCACCCACGGCGCGCGCAAGGGCCTGACGGATACGGCGCTCAGAACGGCGGACTCCGGCTACCTTACGCGCCTTGTGGACGTTTCGCAGGACGTTATCATTCGCGAGGTGGACTGCGGCACGCGCGACGGCATAACCGTTTCCGCCATATACGACGGCAAGGAGGTAATCGAGTCGCTCCGCGAGCGCCTTGTTGGCCGTATTCCCTGCGCCGACATCGTAAACCCCGAAACCGGCGAGATAATCGTTCACGAGAATGAAATGATAACAGAGGATCAGGCCTCCGCCGTTGAGGCGGCGGGTATCGAGGCCGTGAAGATAAGGAGCGTTCTCGCCTGCCACAGCAAGGTCGGCGTATGCGCTCACTGCTACGGCGCGAACCTCGCCAGCGGCGGCGACCTTGTGAACGTCGGCGAGGCTGTCGGCATAATCGCCGCTCAGTCCATCGGCGAGCCGGGCACCCAGCTTACGATGAGAACCTTCCACACCGGCGGCGTCGCCGGCGACGATATTACCCAAGGTCTGCCCCGCGTTGAGGAGCTTTTCGAGGCCAGAAAGCCCAAGGGCGTGGCCATCGTTTCCGAAATCGGCGGCACGGTCGCCATTCAGCGCGACAGGCAGAAGGTAACGGTTATAGTCACCGACGAAAGCGGCGAAATCCCCCAGAGCATATCCGTTCCTATTCCGTTCGGCTCGTCGCTTCTCGTTAAGGACGGCGACGTTATCGAAAAGGGCGGCGCGCTGACGGTCGGCAGCGTCAATCCCCACGACATTCTCAGAATTAACGGCCTCACCGCCGTTCAGGAGTACCTTGTAAAAGAAGTGCAGAGCGTTTACCGCTCTCAGGCCGTTGATATTGCCGATAAGCACATCGAGGTCATCGTTCGCCAGATGATGCGCAAGGTGCGCATTGAGGACGAGGGCGACAGCGGCTACCTTGTCGGCGAAACAGAGAACCGTATTCAGTTCCAAGAAATTGTGGATAAATACAAGGCGGAGGGCAAAAATCCCCCTGTCGGCAAGGAGCTGCTGCTTGGCATAACCAAGGCGGCTCTCGCCACCGATTCCTTCCTGTCCGCCGCGTCCTTCCAGGAAACCACCCGCGTGCTGACAGACGCGGCCATAAAGGGCAAGATAGACCCGTTGGTCGGCCTTAAGGAGAACGTCATCATAGGCAAGCTCATACCCGCCGGCACCGGCGTTCCGATGTACCGCAATGTGGAGATCGAGGTTGACAATGTGGACGAACCCATCGTTTCCCCCACCATTTCCTTTGAGGACGAGGCCGAGGAGGCCGCCCCCGACAATTTCGAGCCGCAGGCGGACTTCGAGGAAGAAAACAGTATGCCCGATTTGGTTGACGAGCTTAATCTTCACTTTAACGACGGCAGGCCGATCGAAAGCTGAAACCAATGAATAAGGGGCCGAACCCAAAGGTCGGCCCCTTGTTTCCTTTGAATTATGAGCTATATGTTCCGAAAGGGGTAAAAATTTTGAATATAGAGCATCACTCCCGGAAAATTGCTTACCGAAACCCATGTGGCGCCGTTTGCTGCGGCACAACGGTAAAGCTGAGAGTGGCGGTTGAAAGCTACACCGTGCCGGAAACCGTGGAATGTGTCGTCGGCGGTGAAGCGGTGCGAATGTACTATATTATGGAAATAAACCACAACCGTATTTTCGAGTGCAAGGTTAAAATGCCCGCCTCCGAGGGCCTTGTGTGGTACGCCTTCCACGTCCGCGCCGACGGCGGCGAAGCGTGGTGCGGCAACAATCCGGAGTTCCTCGGCGGCATTGGCCGAACCTATAGCGAAAGGCCCGACAAATTTTTCCAGATAACCGTCTACGACAAGGACTACAAAACGCCGGACTGGATGAAGAACGCCGTCGTATACCAGATTTTCCCCGACCGCTTTTACCGCGCCGGCGAAACCGAGTTCCACGGTATCCGCCGCGAATGGGGCGAAACGCCCTACTATAAGGCCTCGCAGTTCGGCGGCGAATACACCAGCGACGACTTTTTCGGCGGCAACTTCGCCGGGCTGCGCGAAAAGCTGCCCTACCTTAAGGACTTGGGCGTAACCGCGGTGTACCTTAACCCTATATTCAAGTCGCAGTCGAACCACCGCTACAACACCGGCGATTACGAAACCGTAGACCCGCTTCTCGGCTCAAATGAGGAATTTGAGGAGCTGGCGGCGCTGTTCAAAAGAAACGGCATACGCATTATTCTGGACGGCGTTTTCAGCCACACCGGCGACGACAGCCGCTATTTCAACAAGTACGGCAGTTACGACAGCGTCGGCGCGTATCAAAGCGAGGACAGCCCGTACTACGACTGGTACAACTTTTCCGACTGGCCCGATAAGTACGAGTCTTGGTGGGGCTTTACCACTCTGCCGAACGTCCACGAAATGACCGACAGCTATCTCGATTACATCGTGCGCGGCAAAAATTCCATCGTGAAACGCTGGCTCAAAAAGGGAGCCTCCGGCTGGCGGCTTGACGTCGCCGACGAGCTGCCCGACGAATTTATAAAGGAGCTGCGAAAGGCCGTCAAGGCCGGCGACAAAAACGCCGTACTCATCGGCGAGGTCTGGGAGGACGCCAGCCATAAGATAAGCTACGGCAAGCAGAGAGAGTATTTTTGGGGCAAAAGCCTCGATTCCGTCATGAACTACGTCAGCCGCGACGCCATACTGAGCTACGTGATGTCCGGCGACGCTCCGCTGTTTTTAAGGCGGCTCAGCTCGCTTTACGAAAACTACCCGCACGAGGCGCTTTATTCCTGCCTCAACCTCATATCCACCCACGACGTGCCGCGCGCTCTCACGATTTTAAGCGGAGCTCCGTCGGTTGACGCGATGACCCGCGAGCAGCAGGCCTATTACGTTATCCCGCCCGCCGAGCTGGCCCTTGCGGAGCTTCGGCTGCGTATGGCCGTCGCGATACAAATGACTATCCCCGGCGCGCCCTGTGTCTACTACGGCGACGAAGCCGGCATGAGCGGCTACACCGACCCCTTCAACCGCGCCTGCTACCCGTGGGGCAACGAGGATAAGGATATGCTCGACTTCTTTAAGCGGCTTATCGCCCTGCGCAAAAAATATCAGTGCCTAAGGACGGGCGGCTTCCTCGGGGTGTTCTCCTACGAGGACATGGCGATTTATATGCGCTGCATCAGCGGCGGCAAGGACGTGTTCGGCAAAAAGGCCGAGGACGGCATGATACTTGTGGCTGTAAACCCGCTCGAAAGCGGGGCCGACTCTATAACTCTCGATATGGACAGATACGGCGTGACCGCCGCGGCCGACGCCCTGACCGGCGAGCCTATCCCCTGCTCCGACGGCATAATCGAGCTTAAGATAAAGCCCATGAGCTTCGTTATCGCCGAGCTTGAGCGGAGCGACGACTCCCCCATTATACTTGACTGACGAACAAACGCCGTCCGCACTCGGCCGGCGTTTCGCATATGAGGTGCCACATGAAAAACGACCGCCTTATTCTTGATACGGTTGACGTCGGCAGCGACGGCGAGGGCATAATGAAGCGTCCCGACGGGTACGCCTATTTTGTGCCGGGAGCCGTTCCCGGCGACAAAGCCGAGATTTTGGTGCTGAAGGAAAACAAAAGCTACGGCTACGGCAAGCTGCTGCGCGTCGTCAGGCCGTCGCCCCGCCGCGTCGAGCCGGCCTGCCCGGTTTTCGGAAAATGCGGCGGCTGCGCCATGCTTTGCTGCGACTATTCCCTACAGCTTGAGCTGAAGGAGCGCAAGGTGCGCGACTGCCTGACCCGCCTCGGCGGAATTGAGGCCCCGCTCGTCACCCCCTGCGTGCCGAGCGAGCCTAATCTCGGCTGCCGCAACAAGG
>CANRER010000080.1 GCA_947629615.1 uncultured Clostridia bacterium
TGTTTATTCATGTTTCTATTTTACCATATTTTTATTACTTTTTCAACCCTTTGATTCTGTGCGGTATTGCCTTAAAATAGGTAACAAAGAATTTACCGCCGATGTTCTTCTTGGAAGAAAAAGCGACGGCAACAGAATGTTTTACGATATTTCAAATTTAAAAAGGAGGCCGTCCTCACCCCATATGGGCCGCCAAACGACGGACACCATAGCCGGGGGCACAGGAACGACCTCACCTAGTAATATTGTACTGCAAAACAATTCCGATGTCAATACCCAAAACGGAAGTTTTTCACTGAAAAAGAACGCGACTGCTGAAGTGGCGCGGCAAGGTGAGGCCGTGTCTATCAAGGAGCAGATAAGGGCGCACCTTGACGAAATAAATAAGCTTAAGCCTGCTGCCGTGACAAGCTATCTATTGGGACAAAGTACACAGCAGGTGCGAGAAAGCGTTGTAAATATGTTCAAAAAGCTTGGATTTAAGGTAGACAGACAAGGATTTGGCATTATAGAAATAGGGGAAAAACAGATTAACGAAAGTTTGAGATACTTGGGCGACGACGAGGAGCGCGCCGCTCTGTTTACTGTGCCGAAGGTGTTGAAGCAAGGCATCATAATAAACGAAAAAGAAGCACATAAGAGCAGAGGATATGACACGGTCACTATTGCCGCTCCTGTTACGATAAACGGGACGACAGGCGTAGTAGGAGTGGTTGTAAAAAAGACAAGGGGTAATAGGTACAAGACCCACCGTATACTTATGCCGGACGGTTCGACTTTCACCTTTTCGGACAATAATAAGACAGAGGCTAGCTTTGGTAGGATGCCCTCCGTCGCCGAAGGGGATGGCCTACCCATCACCTCTGTCAATAATACTGTATCACAAAACAATTCCGATGTCAATACCCAAAACGGAAGTTTTTCGCTGAAAAAGAACGCAACTGCCGACGAGGTGCGGGAGGCTTGGAACGAGGCGAAGAAAGAATACGGTACGTACAAGGAGGGCGAAAACCCCGAGAGGGAAAGCGCCGCGCCAAAGCAAACCTCCAAAAAGGACTATTTAAGCGCCTTTGCCCGCACGATGATAGAAGCCGGGGTGACGCCCGACGAGGCGGTAAGCGAGTTTCAAAGGGCGGTAATGGACGGCACCATGACGCATGAGAGGATAAGCGATAAGGAAGCCCTTGCCCATGCCGAAAATGAAATTAGAAAAAACGGCTTTAAGGCTGAAATTGATGATTGGGACAGCCTCGTAAGGAAAAACTCGGTTATTGGCGAAAAGGGCCAGACGAAAAACAATATCGCATTGGGGCAGTTGCTCTATAATACCGCCGTGACAAACAAGGATTGGAAAACGGCAATGAAAATAGCTGTAGACCTTGTCCACGCAGGGACGGAGCTCGGACAAGGCTTGCAGGCGATGAGGCTGTTAAAGCTTATGTCGCCGGACGGCCAGCTTTATTATATCGAAAGAACGGTTGAAAAGCTGAACAAAGAAATAAAGCAAAAGCTCGGCGGCAGAGCCAAGGAAATTGAGCTTAACGAGCAAAACCTTGAGGACTTCCTCAAGGCTTCGACAGAAGAGGCGAGGAACGAGGCCTACGACAGAATTTGCCGCGACATAGCGGCTCAAATGCCGGCTACGATAAGCGAAAAATGGGATAGCTGGCGATACTTCGCAATGCTCTGTGGCCCCAGAACGCACCTGAAAAACATTGTCGGCAACGCAGCCTTTGTGCCGGCGGTAAAGATAAAGAACATTATCGGCGCGGTAGTCGAGGCCGGGGCCGAGAAGAAAGGGCTTATCAGCCGAGGCGAAAGGACAAAAACGCTCCGCCGGGCGAGCAAGGAGACAAAGGCTTTCGCCGCGAGCGACTTTGAAAAGATGAAGGAGGCCGTTCAGGGCGTTCAGGGAAAGTACAAGCTGAACAACGATATTGAGAAATATCGGCAGATATTCACTTCAAAGTGGACGAAGTGGCTCGATACTCTTAGAAAAAAGGTGTTTGACGCGCTTGAATGGGAGGACTTGCTTTTCCTTAAAATGCACTACATCCAGACAATGGCAAAAGTGATGACGGCGCGCGGCTTGACGGCGAACTATTTGAGCCAAAATACGCCGGAGGCGGTAAGAGCCCTCGACGAGGTGCGAGCCATCGCCACAAGAGAAGCGCAGAGAGCCACCTATCGCGATTATAACGCTTTGGCGGCGGTAATATCACACAGCAAAAAAACGCTGAGAACAAGCAAAAATCCGGCTGCCAGAGGCGTCGGAGTTATGGTTGAGGGGACGATGCCGTTTGCGAAAACCCCGTTAAACATATTGAAGCAAGGTATGCTGTATTCGCCGCTTGGCATTATTGATACCGTGGCTCAGATACGTCGGAGCCTTAAGGACGGCAGCGCGACTACGGCGGACGTTATCGATAGCCTTGCGCGGACGCTGACGGGAACGGCCATTACTGCGCTTGGCGTGGCGTTGGCGCGCTCAGGCATTTTGAGGGGCGCGGACGACGATGAGAACAAGGATAAGAATAGGTTTGACCGCATGTTAGGCGAGCAGGATTACTCCCTCAATTTCGGCGACGGCGCAAGCTACACCATAGACTGGGCCGCTCCGGCCGCGCTGCCACTGTTTGTGGGCGTTGCGCTCAACGCATACATAGAGCGGGGCGACTTTAACTTTGGGCAGGCGATGACGGCTCTTGAAAAAATATCCGACCCGCTTGTGGGGCTTTCGGTATTGAGCGGCGTATTTAGCGTGATAGAAGCCGCGAGATACAGCAATGACAGCTCATTGTTCGCTATTCCGTCAAAAATGCTTGAAAGTTATCTTACGCAGGCCTTGCCGTCGCTTCTCGGGCAGTTTGCGAGGATAGGCGACACAAAGGTAAGGACGACATACGTTGACAAGAACAGTCAGCTTTCGGCGGAAATGCAGAAGTTTATTCAGCAGGTGGCAAAGAAGATACCCTACGCGACAAGACTGCTACAGCCCAGCATCGATATGTGGGGACGCGAACGCGAAACGGGCGGCATTATGGAAAGGGCGTTCGAAAACCTCGCCTCGCCCGGATATTTCGAAAAGAAGGAGATGACGGAGCTCGACAAGGAGATAGAGCGGCTGCTTGAAAAAACGGGCGACTATGGCGTTTTGCCGCCCGAGCTGGCCAAGTATTTTCAGGCGGACGGCGAACGGATAGACCTCGGCGCGGCGGAGTATACGGAGTTTGCGAAGCTGTGCGGGCAAGAACGGTACAGACTGGCAAACGAGGTAATAAGGTCAAGGAAGTATAAAGCCGCCTCGGCGAAGGAAAAAGTAGAAATGCTGAAGAAAGCTTATACCGACGGCAGAAACTTCGCAAAGGAGAAGATACTCGAAGGAAGGCAGAAGAAGTAACGCCAACACAAAAAGGAGCCGATGTCGGCTCCTTTTTTGTTCATTCAATTTTCGCGGCTGTTGAACCGCTTCAAATTGTATCATAATGCCTTATGCCTGTCAAGACCGGGTCTTCTCTCTTGTCTTTACTTATCGAGTGGTACTATGGCAAGGGTTTTTCCCAATGGCGCCAAAACTTTTAATACGGTTTCAATCTGTGGGCTTGTGCTCCCTTTTTCCATGCGGGCTATAATGGGCTGTTTAACTCCGCTCAATTCTTCAAGTTTCTTTTGGCTTATGCCCTTTTCCTGTCTGGCTTTAATAAGTTCCCCTATTAAGGCTACTCTTAAATTGCTGGCGGCTATTTCCTCCGGGGTGAAAAGCTCTTTCTCCAGTTCCGCCCATGTTCCGCCTAATGAGCTGTTATTCATTTTCAACGCCCCTTTCTATAAGGTCTGCAAGTTCTCGTTTTGCCTGTTCTATTTCCCTTGCGGGGGTTTTCTGCGTCTTTTTCATAAAGCTATGGAGTAATACAAAACTCCTATTGTGCCATGCTACGAAAAATATTCTGTCTCTAAGGGGTCTAAGCTCCCAGATTTCGCCGCCCAAGTGTTTTATATACGGCTCTCTAAGTTGTAGTCCGTACTCGCTTAAAGCGTTAATGTAATCTTGTATCTTATGTAGCTTTATGCGGCTGTCCTTGTCATTCTTTCCCGCTAACTCTCTGATATAATCGGCTACTGGACTTTTCCCGTCTTTGCCCCTGTAAAAAAGTATCGTGTGCAAGGTTAGCTTTCCCCCTTTCTGCTTCTATTATACTCAAAAGTTATTGCTGTGTCAAGCGTTTTTAAGTTTTTACATGAGAAAGAGCGGGCGGCCTGTCCAGCCCCCGCTCCTTGCCGTTACTCTGCATTTGGCTACTTTTCGGAAAGAATATAGGCTATAACGCGCTCGCTTTGTTCGTCATTATAAATATTATCAACGCCCATATCTGCTAGCTGCCTTTTGAACTGTTCGACATAATCCATTATCTCATCTGCGCTTATGTAGCCGCCGCCGTTGGCGGCAATGATTGAAAGGGCTCTCAGCAGCTGTGCGCCGGTCTTATCTATGCCGAATTTTTCGGCGGCCTTAGTGGGGGTAGGAACGCCGTCCTCCATTGTGTAGCCGAGCTTGATTTGCTGTTGAGTACCGTATTCAACATCTTCATCGGACGAGCCGCCGGACGAGCGGCCCGAGGAACCGCCCGAGGACGACGGAGCCTTAAGCCCGGCGGCCTCATAAATATCGCTCGAAAGCGTCACGCCTTGGGCTTCGGCGGCTTGAACGGCGCTCGTCGCGGCATTGATTACATCGTTTTCATGCTCATATCCCATGTTGGCAAGCTTCGCTTGCAGAGCATAGTCAATCAACCTCGCGGCTATTTCGCTGTCGTTACCGTACTGCGACGCTTCGGCTTCGATTTCCGCTATAGTTTTGTCGCGGTCGTAGCCGTCCCTCGAAACCTCGGCGGCGAGCTGCGCCGCGTATTTATCGACGTCAGCTTGAATTTTGGCTATGCGTTCATTGGACGCAAGCTCATCTGCTTGCATAGAGGCTTCAGCCGTAGGCAGACCGGCATAGGTCGCGCCGGAGGCGGCATACTGACCGTACTTGTCGGGAGCATACTCTATTTTCTTCCTGCGGGCGTCGGTGAGCTGCTTGACGGCAAGGTTATCTCCTCTTTCTATGGCCCGCTGGATTTCGGCTTGGAAGTCCATATTTTCATAGGCGGGGTTAAAGCTGCCGTCGGCGTTTAAGTAGGGGTTGGGATAAAGCTCGCTTATCGCGCTGTCGGGAACGTTGCCGTAAGCGTTAGCCCTGCTGATTTCGCGCTGAACCTCGTTATTCTTGGCGGTTTGGTCATTTTCAAAATACTGCTGCCCCGCGCCGTAATAGTTTTGAGCGGCGGAATTGTAGCGGTCGAGAATAGTGTTTAGGTCGTCAACGGTTTGACGGCGTGATTGGTCATACGCCTGATTAAGTCCGAGAAGGCTGTCCATCTTACTGCGGTAATAGTCGAGCGCGGCGGCGTTGCCTGCGTTTTCAAACGACTTCATCTGCCTCGCGGCCTGCGCCTGAGCGTAGCTGTCAACATTGCCGCCGTTCGCGCCCGCGCCCGAGGCCACCGCGCCGTAGCCCGCCTTGTCGCCCATCTCGCGGTAGCGGTCCATAATCGTTTCGTATTCGTCGGTATCAGTGAAGTCGGAATAAAGGAAATTTTGAGCCCGCCTGTAGTTTTTATTGGCCGTGTCGCGGTCATCCGAGGCCATGCCCCACAACTTGCCGGCGCGCGCGAGCATTTCGGCGTTTGCGTCGTTGCCCTTCGCCATGCTATCGTTGTAGAGCGTTTCGGGGGAGGCGTAGCGGCCCGTGGCCTTGGCCCACGCGTCGATACCCTTTGATATGGCGTTAGGGTCGGTGTAGTAGCTTGTGCCGCCTACGAGAGCGTCGGGGCGGCCTATGTTGACGGAGCCGATACTGACCTCCCGGGTGTTGGGGTTGAAGTTTATCAAGCCGTCGGCCTCGCTGTCGCTCATGCCGTATTTCTGCGTGAGTATGCCCTTGGCGTAGGGCCTCGCGGCGGTTTTGCCGTAGGCCGAAAGGCTATCGACAAGGCCCTCGGCCGAGGCTGTGTCGCTCGCGCGGAGGCGGGCGGCTATGTCGCCAAAGCCGTTGCGTTCGAGAGCGTCGTAATACTTTTTTGCCGCAGCGGCGGCCTTTTTCTTTTCTTCGTCGCCGCCGGTATCCCACGCGCGTTTTTGCGTGAGTATGCCCTGTGCGCTCGAATAAGGGTTGTATGCCATGATTGTTATCTCCCTTCATAAAATGTATATTTTTGTAGCTTTATTCGTCCTCCGCGACGATAAGCTTTTTCAGCTTGATTTTTGCGCCGTCGTCCGTGTATTTTTCATAGATATACCAAAGCCCCGGAGCCTCGCCGCCGCCGGCTGCCGCGCGAACCTCCACGCCTCGGCACAGCCCGTCGCCGCCCGCCGCGCCGAACACAAGGCCGGTCGCGTCCTTTAGGACAATCGCCTGCCCCCAGCGTATGGGATAGCCGAGGGAGTCCGTTTCGTAAAAATCGCCCTTGTGGTGGATAATGTTGCCCTCGCCGTCGGTCACGTCCTCGGGGTAGACGGCGAAGCCGTCGCCCACGCCGAAAATTATAACGGGATTGTTGTTGCCGCTCGCGGGGTCATAGCCTATTTGCAGTTTGGGGTCGTATGTGGGCGCACCGTCAACCTCGGGGTACATTTTGATAAAGCTGTCGCTCACGGTAACGCGCCCGTCGGTATCTGTTTTAATTTCAAGGGTGCCGTCCATCTGGAAGCCGGCGGGGGTTTGGTTAAACTCGCTTGAAAAGCCGCCGAGGGAACATCGCCACTCATTGCCGTTCCAGTACCAATATTCAACGGCGTCCTCACCGTTATAGCGATAAACGGCGGTATGGTCAAGCTCC
>CANRER010000081.1 GCA_947629615.1 uncultured Clostridia bacterium
CTGGGCGGAATTTTTGTTCTTGAACATAACGGTTCCGTTTCCGCCGTCAACCAGCTCAAAAATCTGATTGTCGCCGTTATTTGTGGCGTATTGCGTCACCCACGCGCCCTCCTCGACGCTGGCCGAGGGAATGTCGAACGAGCGGCCGCTGGCGCGGTTTGTCACGGTATACATACCGCCGCCTCGCGGAACGAGGGCCCAAGACTGGAACTCGCTTTCGCTCGCGGGCTCGGCGGTTATCCTCGCGCCGTTGTCGGGCGACTCCTCGGCCACGGAAACGGCAGTGTCGCTGCCGGCAATGCCGATGCGGTAATATTTGCCGCCGTAGCTGTCGGGCGTATACATACCTGTGGACATCAGCGGCTCGGAAACGGTGAAGGTCACGTCGGCGAAATCCTCGCCGCCGGGCAGATTAAGCTCGTAAACACCGCAAACAGCTCCGTCGGTTTTTATTCTTATCGGATTTTCGCCGAGCGTCTTATTTTTTTCGGGGTCATTCGTCGCGAGGGTATAAACGTCGTCATTATAGCGGACGAGCCTCCACACGTTTTCGTCCGCCGCCTCCGCGTCCGAGAGCGAAAGCCGCTCGCCGTCGAAGGAAAGCGCCCTGCCGCCGCTGATGAGCGATACGTACTTGCCGTTGAGCGGGTCGGATCCGTCGGTCACCTCCGCAGTGGCTCTTTTGGCCGGAGGGTCGGGCTTAAATTCAATAAGCTTGTATTTTTGGCTCGCGTCGCCTATGTACTCCTGCTGGGCCACGAAGCCCTCAGGCATAACGGTGAGGTAAAGGTTGTCGCCGTGCATACACTGGAGCAGATAGGTTCCGTCCTCCTGTGGCACGGGCTTCACCCACTGATTGCTGCCGTCGGTCACGCCGTACTGAATTAGCTCAAGGCCGAGGTCGAGGCGGCCGTTTGGCATATCGAAGGAGCGGCGGGTCTTTTTGTTCACGAACAAATACGAGCCGTCCGTCCTCGCGGAGAGCCTCCAAAGCTGAATGTCCTTCGACTCGGGCTTTTCAAAGCGCACGCGCCAGCCGTCGTTGAACGAGTCGCCGTCTATCGTGAGCGCGCGGCCCGTGGAGGCGTGGATTATCTTAAAATACCGCCCGTCCATCATGTCGAAGGTCAGAGCGACGCCGTCGTCCGTCCGCTCAGCCTTCGCGCCCATTACCTCAAGCGCGTCGAGCGGAACGAAGGTATAGCCGTTTGTGATGGAAATCGCGCCGTCTATCGAGGTTGGCGCCCCGTTTTTGTATACGACCGACTCGCCTATCGCGAGCCTGTACTCGTTCACTCCGGCAACGGCCGTCAGCGTCTGCGCCGCTTCGTCCCAATTCACGTCGCAGCCGATTGCCGTCAAGATGGCGTTTATCGGCAAAAATACGCTTTCGCCGTCCACAATCGGCTGTGGGCCGAGGTAAATGGCCTTGCCGTTGACGGTTACGCCGAACCCGTCGGCGGAAACTACCCCCGCCGACGTCAAAATTAATGATAGCGACAGTATGAGGCATAAAACTTTTTTCATTTCTGCATCTCCTCGTTTGATGATATATATGTAAATTATATCATAAACTTGGGGCCGTGACAATAGGCTTTTGTATATTTTTCACAATTTTTTTGCGGCTTGACAAAGACGGCAAAAAGAGGTATAATAAACACAGCTTAAGAAATATGTATTTCAAAGGGGAAGTACGCCGTGAGGTGAAGGATATGGAAAAACCCATCATCGGCGTGGTTCCCCTTGTTGATATCGCAAGAGAGAGCTACTGGATGCTGCCCGGCTATATGCGCGGTGTGGAGGCCGCAGGCGGACTGCCGCTCATGCTGCCGCTGACGGAGATCGAGGGCGATATTGCCCGCTTCGCGGACGAGATGGACGGCTTCTTGTTCACAGGCGGTCAAGACGTTTCGCCCTCGGTGTACGGCGAGGAAAGACGGCTCTGCTGCGGGGAGATTTGCCCCGAACGCGACGCTATGGAGGCCGCGCTTCTGAAGGCGGCCTTGGAGCGGAATAAGCCGGCGCTCGGTATATGCCGTGGACTTCAGTTTATCAATGCCGCCCTCGGCGGCACACTTTATCAAGACCTCGGCGAGCAGCACGGCTCAACGCTGGCGCATCACCAGATGCCGCCCTACAATAAGCCCGCCCATAAGGTGACCATAGCCCGCGATACGCCGCTTTTTGAACTGCTCGGCGTTAAGGAGCTGCCTGTCAACAGCCTGCACCACCAAGGGATAAAGGGGCTTGCGCCGGCCCTTTCCGTCATGGCGAGGGCCGAGGACGGCCTTATCGAGGCGGTATACATGAAGAGCAGGGCCTTCCTGTGGGCCGTTCAGTGGCACCCTGAGTATGCCTTTGAAACCGACAGACCCGGCGCAAAAATATTTTCGGCCTTTGTGTCGGCTTGTATGTAGCTAAGAACAGCCCCTTGGAGCTACGCCAAGGGCTGTTTATTATTATTCCTCCGTCGTTACGGAAAGGAGGCCTTCCGCTACGGAGAAGGCATAGCCGCCGGCCTCGAGCGCGAGCGCGTCCGTTCGTTTTTTCATGCTTTTCACTCCCATGAACCCATCATATCATATTTTCGCGGAAAAAAACATAACTTTTATAAATTTTTTCAAAAAAACTATTGACAAACGCGGGGGAGAGGTATATAATACCAATAAACATATCGGAAAAGTATGTTTATTAAAAATAAAGGAGTCTGATACCATGTCGAAAATTTACAAGGCCGCCGACGAGCTTATCGGCAAAACGCCGCTGCTCGAGCTTACGGGCATTGAGAAAAAGTATGCCTTAAAGGCGAAAATCGTCGCGAAGCTGGAGTATTTTAACCCCGCCGGCAGCGTTAAGGACAGAATAGCAAAGGCCATGATTGACGACGCGGAGGCGAGCGGCAAGCTCGTGCCGGGGTCGGTCATCATCGAGCCGACAAGCGGCAACACTGGCATAGGCCTTGCCTCGGTGGCCGCCGCGAGGGGATACAGGATAATCATCGTCATGCCCGAAACGATGTCGGTCGAAAGGCGGCAGCTGATGAAGGCCTACGGGGCCGAGCTTGTGCTGACTGAGGGAGCAAAGGGCATGAAGGGGGCCATCGCTAAGGCCGACGAGCTTGCCGCCGAGATTGAGAACAGCTTTATCCCCGGCCAGTTCGTGAACCCCGCCAACCCCAAGGTACACCGCGAAACCACCGGGCCCGAGATTTTCGAGGATACCGACGGCGAGGTTGATATTTTCGTCGCGGGCGTAGGCACCGGCGGCACGATAACCGGCGTGGGCGAGTATCTTAAAAGCAAAAAGCCCGGCGTTAAGGTCGTCGCCGTAGAGCCCGAATCTTCGCCCGTGCTTTCCGGCGGGGCGAGCGGCCCGCACAAAATCCAAGGCATAGGCGCGGGCTTCGTGCCGGAGGTTTTGAACACGGCGGTATATGACGAGATTATCCCCGTTTCAAACGAAAATGCCTTCGCCCTTGGCAGAGAGATTGGCCGCGCGGAGGGCGTGCTTGTGGGCATATCTTCGGGGGCCGCGCTTTACGCCGCCGTCGAGCTGGCGAAGCGCCCCGAAAACGAGGGCAAAACGATAGTCGTGCTTTTACCCGATACCGGCGACCGCTATCTTTCCACGCCCATGTTCGCCGACTGAGTACGCGGAGGAGCCTATGAAAATATCCACAAAGGGAAGATATGCCTTAAGAGTGATGGTGGACATCGCCGAGAGGCGCAGCGACGAGTATATCAAGCTGGCCGACATCGCCGAACGCCAAGACATATCCGAAAAATACCTCGAGGGAATACTTTCGTCAATGACGAAGGCGGGGCTGCTTCACGGGCTGCGTGGCAAAGGCGGCGGCTACCGCCTTGCCCTCGCGCCCGACAGGATAACCGCGGGCCGCGTCATAAGGGAGGCCGAGGGCTCGCTGGCCCCGGTGACGTGCCTCGCGTCGAGCCCCAACCAATGCCCGAGAGCCGCCGACTGCAAAACTCTGCCCCTTTGGCAGGGGCTTGAAAAAGCGGTGAACGCCTATCTTGACAGCATCACCATAGCCGATCTCGCCGACGGAGGCGCGGATAATTACTGTATATAAAGGAGAATTACAATGGCAGATTATAAATTTGAAACCCTTCAGGTTCACGCGGGGCAGGAAAAGCCCGACCCCGCGACCGACGCACGCGCCGTGCCGATTTACGCCACAACGTCCTATGTTTTCAAGGACAGCGCGCAGGCGGCGGGCCGCTTCGCCCTCACCGAGGGCGGCAATATCTATACCCGCCTTATGAACCCCACCACATCGGTGTTTGAGGAGAGAATAGCCGCGCTCGAGGGCGGCGCGGGCGCGTTGGCCACGGCCTCCGGCTCGGCGGCGATAACCTACGCGGTGCAAAACATAGCCTTGGCCGGCGACCACATAGTTTCCTCGACAAACCTTTACGGGGGCACGCATAACCTTTTCGCGAACACCCTGAAGGAGCAGGGCTTAAGCGTAACCTTCGTCGATCCCTCGTCGCCCGAAAACTTCGAGAAGGCCATCCGCCCCAACACCAAGCTGCTTTACGCCGAAACCCTCGGCAACCCCAACTCCGACGTGTTCGACATCAGGGCCGTGGCCGATATAGCGCATAAGCACGGCATTCCCCTGATAGTGGACTCCACCTTCGCCACGCCGTATCTGCTCCGCCCAATCGAGTACGGCGCGGACGTTGTCGTCCACAGTGCGACAAAGTTCATCGGCGGCCACGGCACCGTTATGGGCGGCGTTATCGTGGATTCCGGCAAATTCGACTGGGCGGCGAGCGGCAAGTTCCCGGGACTCAGCGAGCCGAACCCCTCGTACCACGGCGTGGTGTTCACCGAGGCCTGCGGCAATCTGGCCTATATCATGAAGATCCGCACCACCCTCATGCGCGACCAGGGCGCGACCGTTTCGCCCTTTAACTCCTTCCTCCTGCTTCAGGGGCTTGAAACTCTGTCGCTCAGGGTGGAGCGGCACGTCGAAAACGCCCTCAAGGTGGTTGAGTACCTGAAAAATCACCCGCAGGTTGAAAGCGTGAATCACCCCTCGCTCGCGACGGGCCGCGCGAAGGAGCTTTACGACGAGTATTTCAAGAACGGCGCGGGCTCGATTTTCACCTTCGAGATAAAGGGCGACGCGGAAACCGCCAAAAAGTTCACCGAAAGCTTGGAGCTGTTTTCGCTGCTCGCAAACGTTGCCGACGTGAAGTCGCTTGTTATCCACCCCGCCAGCACCACACATTCCCAGCTTGACGAAAAGGAGCTGCTCGCGAGCGGCATAAAGCCCAACACCATCCGCCTGTCCATCGGCGTGGAGCATATCGACGACATAATCGCCGACCTCGAAAAGGGCTTCGGGGCGGTTAAGTAACCGTAATTTTTATATGACAAACGGCCCGCGAAGCCTTCGCGGGCCGTTTTTTTCTCGGCTGAAATTATTCCAAATCGGCCTTGAACAGCATTGGTACGGCGAGGTTATCCTCGTTTACGACGTACTGCGTCAGGCAGACCGCGCCGTCGGATACCGTTATTTGGCAAAGGTCGGGCGAGCAGCAGGCGAAAACCACGTCCCCCTCTGGGCCGATTACGAGGCCGGTGACGGGCGAGCCGAAGATAAGCTCGTTACGGAGGGCGTTGTCGAAATACACTATCACATAATCGCCCGCGCTATAGAGCCGGCTTGGCTCTGCCCCATCAAAAAGCGGCTTGTCTTCGCCCGCGCGGTAGAGCGCCATATCGGTGTCCGTCCGCTGCACCTCGGCGTGAATGGGGTGGTTATACCCGCCGTTTTTGTAGTAAATCCCCGAGGGGTTGACGGCGAATGTACTCTCGTATTTGAAAGATTGGTCGCTGACGGTTTCGATTTTGCTCAATTCGCCCGTTTCAAGGTCGTATTTCATCAGCGCGGAGCCTCCCTCGTCGCTCATGGCGTAGACCGCGCCGCCCGAAAGCACAAATTCGCCGCCGATGTTATCGTGCTTTATGTTGGGGATAAGCCTTTCGCACTCCAGTGTTTCGATGCCCACGGCGTAAACGCTGTCGGATGATAGGTCGTCGATGCCGGTCAAAATCAGCCTGCCGTCGTATACGTCAACGCCGAGCTGTCCGTTGATAAACGCGGGATAAAAATTCAGGTAGGGAACGGTTCGGCCGTTTACGGTCATCGCGCCGGAGCCGTACAGATCCTCAAACCGCACCTCCGCGTCGCCGATATAGAGCGCGCCGTCCGCCGAAGATTTCACCGTTCCGTCGGGGAACACGGTGTGCATGGCGACGAGCGTGCTGTGGTAGTGATCGTCAAGGCTCATTTCGCGCAGATAATACCTGCCCGCGCCCACGCCGTCGCTAAAGCCGTTGCCCTCGGCCTCGATGAACGCCGTTTTGCCCTCGGGCGTGGTTATCCGAAAGCTTTGGCCCTCGTGCTCGATTATCCAGCCGTTCCACAGCGACGCCTCGCAGCCCGCGTCCTCGCCGCAAAGGCCGTGGTTCGTCACGGTCAGGCCGTTTTCGTTAAAGCTCGTCTCCCAGCCGAAAAGGTCGTGGACAAAGCGCCATGTCAGCGGGAAGTAGGTTATTCCGCCTATGTTCAAAAGCGGGTATTCCTCGGCGGAATTGTCGATGGAAACGCCGTTCACCGTTATGGGGTAGGAAGGGAGGCTTATCTCAAGGCTGCCCGAGGGTCCGTTCTCGGGGCGGTAAACGCCGGAAGGGTTGGTTGAGGTTACGCTCAGGCCGTCCGCTTCGGTAAACGAGGACTTAAGCCCCAGAAAGGCCGCGTCGTAATACGTCATTGGGAAATATGTTATATCGTTATAGACCGCCAGCGGGTACCGCCGCGAGGAATTATCGGCTTCAATGCCGTT
>CANRER010000082.1 GCA_947629615.1 uncultured Clostridia bacterium
GCGCCTTCGAGCAGGTACGCAACAGCATTGCTTACCCCAACCTTAACGTCAAAATTGGCGCGACGCACGCCGGAATTTCCGTCGGCGAGGACGGCGCGAGCCATCAGTGCCTCGAGGACATCGGCATTATGCGCACAATCCCCAATATGGTTATCATCAACCCCGCCGACCACGTGGAGGCTATGGCCGCCGTTGAGGCCGCTATTCTCCATAACGGCCCGGTTTACCTCCGCTTCGGCCGCCTCCCGGTGCCGCAGATTTTCGGCGACGATTATAAATTCGAGCTTGGCAAGGGCGTTACCATCGCCGAGGGCAGCGACGCGACGATAGTCGCCACCGGCCTTATGGTGCCTTACGCCATCGAGGCCCGTGAGCTGCTGCTCAAGGAGGGGATTGACGCCGGCGTTATCAACATACACACCATTAAGCCCATCGACGCGGAGCTTTTGACCGCCGCCGCCCGAAAGACCGGCGCCGTAGTCACCGCCGAGGAGCATAACATAATCGGCGGCTTGGGCGGAGCCGTGGCCGAGGTTCTCAGCGAAACCTGCCCCGTGCCGATTAAGCGCGTGGGAACGCGCGACGTGTTTGGCAGAAGCGGCAAGCCCTACGAGCTTATGGAGCTTTACGGCCTCACCGCCGAAAACATCGCCGCGAACGTAAAGGCGGCTATTGCGCTTAAAAAATAAAACTGATTTTGACCGACTATATCCGGGACAGGAAGTTATATGAACGAAGAATTGCTAACTCAGCTTAATCCTCAGCAGCGCGAGGCGGCGGAGAGCACCGAGGGGCCTCTGCTCGTTCTCGCCGGCGCGGGGAGCGGCAAGACGCGGGTGCTTACATACCGCATCGCCAACCTCATCGAAAACCACGGCGTACCCGCGTGGAGCATACTCGCGATAACCTTCACCAACAAGGCCGCCAAGGAAATGGCCGAAAGGGTGGAGGCTCTTGTCGGTTCCGCAGTGAACGATATGTGGGTGCGCACCTTCCACTCCGCCTGCGTGCGCATACTTAGGAGAAACATCGAGCTTTTGGGCTACTCGAACAGCTTTAACATCATCGACGCCGACGACCAAAAGGCCCTTGTCAAGGAATGCCTTAAGGAACTGCGTCTGACCGAGGACGAGTTCCCCGCGAAGGTCGTGCTTAACGAAATTTCGGGCGCGAAGGATAAGCTTCTCACGCCGACGGATTACGCGAACGAGTGCGGCGGCGAGTACCGCCTGTCGCAAATAGCCCGCGTTTACGCACTTTACCAGCGTAAGCTGCGCGGCTCGAACGACCTTGATTTCGACGACCTTATCATGCTGACGGTGCGCCTTTTTGAAGACAATCCAGAAGTACTTGATTTTTACAGAAAAAAGTTCCGCTATATCCTTGTAGACGAATATCAGGACACAAACCGCGCCCAAAACGAGCTTGTGCTGAAGCTTGCGGGCGAAAATGGCAACATCTGCGTCGTCGGCGACGACGACCAAAGCATTTACCGCTTTCGCGGGGCGGACGTAACCAATATACTCGAGTTCGAGCGTCATTTTCCCGGCGTTAAAACCATAAGGCTCGAACAGAATTACCGCTCCACGCAAAACATTCTCGACGCGGCGAACAGCGTTATAAAGAACAACAGCTCGCGCAAGGGCAAAAGCCTGTGGACCGACGCGGGCGCGGGCGCGCCCATCGTGGTTTACCGCGCGAACAACGACTTTGACGAGGGCGACTATGTGGTGAATACAATCCGCACGCTTGTGGACGAGGGCTGCAAATACGGCGATATAGCCCTGCTGTTCCGCGCGCGCTCGTCGTCGAAGGTGATTGAGGATATTTTCATGCGGGCCGCCGTGCCTTACCGTGTGCTGTCGGGCCTCCGCTTTTACGACCGCAAGGAAATAAGGGACATGGTGGCTTATCTGCGCCTTGTTAAAAACCCCGACGACGATATCAGCCTCCGCCGCGTAATTAATGTGCCGTCGAGGAAAATCGGCAAGGTGACGATGGACACCATCGCTTCCGTGGCCGCCCGCGAGGGCGTAAGCCTTTACAAGGCCATCGAGGGCCACGCGGGCGAATTTAAGGGCGGCGTGGCGGATTTTTACGAGATAATGCAAAAGCTCCGCTCCCTTGTGGGAACCGTGCCGATAGACGAGCTTGTTTCCGCCGTATACAGGGACAGCGGCTACGAGGCCTTTCTTGAAAAGGACGACAGGGCCGCCGAAAGAATGGAAAACGTCGGCGAGCTTATCAGCGGCGCGCGGCACTATATCGAAACCGTCGAGGAGCCGAGCTTTGACGATTACATGGACAATCTCGTCCTCGTCAGCGACGTCGATAACTACGACGATGAGCTTGACGCCGTTGTGATGATGACGATGCACGCGGCCAAGGGGCTGGAGTTCCCGGTGGTGTTCGTATGCGGCTTTGACGAGGGAGTTTTCCCCGGTATGCAGAGTATTTACGGCGGGCCTGACGAAATTCAGGAGGAGCGCCGCCTTTGCTACGTCGCGCTCACCCGCGCCAAAAAGCGGCTTTATTTGACGGGCTCGCACAGCCGCATGACCTTCGGAAAAACCTCGACCTACAGGCCCTCGCGCTTCCTTTCGGAAATACCCGAGGAGCTTATCGAGCTGACCGACGCCCGCGAGGAGCAGCGTCTGCGCCGCGAACGTCTTAAGGAGCAGCTTCCGGCCTCCGCAAAAAAGCCGAGGCCCGTCGCGCCCGGCCTCACCGTCACGGTGGAGGAAAGCTCCGCCCCGAAGGGCGACCTCACGCTAAAGGCCGGCGACGCCGTGAGCCACGCCAAATTCGGCGAGGGCGTTGTTATTTCCGCCGAGCCTGTGGGCAACGACGTGCATTATAAAATCAACTTTTCAAGCGTAGGCGAAAAAAATCTTCTGGGTCTTTACGCCAAGCTTACAAAAATCAATCGATAAACATAATTTTCATTGACAATCAAAATAATATGTGATATAATAAACAAGCTGTAATCGTAAAGCTTAAATTGCGGGGGAAGGATATGTACGGCGGTTTTGCCCGCCTCTATGACGGGCTTATGGCCGATGTGCCATACGAAAAATGGGTCGATCATTATTTTGATATTTTCCGCCGTTTCGGCTGCAAAACCGCTATGGGGCTCGACCTCGGCTGCGGCACGGGCAGCGTCGCCGTTGAGCTGGCCCGCCGAGGCTGCGACATGATCGGCGCGGACATATCGGCGGATATGCTCGCCGTCGCCCGCGATAAGGCCGCCCGCGAGGGGCTTGACATACTGTTCCTCAATCAGGATATGGCCGATTTTGAGCTCTACGGCACCGTGGATTTCATCGTCAGCAGCCTTGACTGCGTAAATTATATCACCGACAAAAACAGCTTAAAGCGCGTTTTTAAGCTTGTCAACAACTATCTTGAGCCGGGCGGGCTGTTCGTGTTCGACGTGAACACCGAATACAAGCTCTCGACCGTGCTCGGCGGCAACGCCTTTGTCGGCGGCGGCGAGGACGTGTTCTACGCGTGGCAGAACTGCTACGACAGGCGCAGCCGTACCTGTGATTTTTATTTGTCCTTTTTTGAAAAGGGGGCGGACGGGCGGTATTCCCGCTTCGACGAGCTTCACACCGAAAGGGCCTACGGCGAGGAGGAGCTTCGCTCCATGCTCGCGGTGGCGGGCCTTAAGGTCGAAGGGGTGTTCCACGAGCTCACGTTCCAAAAACCGAAGGAAACCAGCGAGCGGCTGTTATTTGTCGCAAGGGAGCAGGGGAAATGAAGGTCGTTATCGGGGCCGGTCCGGCGGGCATGATGGCCGCCATAGCGGCGGCCGAGGCCGGCAAAAGAGTTCTGCTTATTGAAAAAAACGAAAAACCGGGCCGCAAGCTTGCCATAACGGGCAAGGGGCGGTGCAACGTCACCAACGCCCGCGACGTCAGCGAATTTTTCGACAATATACCCACCAATCCGAGTTTTCTTTACAGTGCGCTTTACGGCTTTACAAACGCCGATTTGATGCGCTTTTTCGAGGATAACGGCGTTCCGCTCAAGGTGGAGCGCGGCGAAAGGGTTTTTCCGTGCAGCGACAGGGCCTACGACATTGTGGACGCTTTAAAAAACAGGCTCCGCGCCCTTGGCGTGAGGCTCGTCCGCGACGAGGCCGCCGCGATTGAAACGGCGGGCGGTGCGGTTGTTGCCGTTCGCGGCAAAAACGGCCTTTATCCCTGCGACGGCGCGGTTATCGCGACCGGCGGGCTCAGCTACGCGCAGACAGGCTCCACCGGCGACGGCTACCGCTTCGCGAAGGCTCTGGGCCACGGCGTAACGCCGCCGAGACCGTCGCTCGTGCCGATAGTTACGCGCGAGGACGTTTCCGCGCTTCAGGGGCTTAGCCTTAAAAACTGCGCCCTGACAGTGACCGACCGCAAGGGCGCGGCGATATACAAAAATCAAGGCGAAATGCTTTTCACGCATTACGGGCTTTCCGGCCCGCTCGTGCTTACGGCCTCGGGCCATATCGGCGCGGAGCCGTCGGGCTTTCACCTGTCGATAGACCTAAAGCCCGCACTCGACGCGGACAAGCTCGACGAGCGCATACTGCGCGATTTTTCGTCGGAGAAAAACAAGGACTTTGCCAATTCGCTCGGGGCTTTGCTGCCCGCGAAACTGATACCGTATATTGTCGAAAGATCCGAAATCCCTCCCCGCGCCAAGGTCAACTCCGTGACGAGGGAGCAGAGGCGGCGCCTCGCGTCGCTGCTTAAGAATTTGGATTTCACCGCCGAGGCCTACCGCCCTATCAACGAGGCGATAATCACCTCGGGCGGAGTAAACGTAAGAGAGATAAACCCCTCCACAATGGAGAGCAGGCTCGTTAAAGGGCTGTTTTTCGCCGGCGAGGTCATCGACTGCGACGCTTACACCGGCGGCTATAATCTGCAAATTGCGTTCTCGACCGGCCATCTTGCCGGAATGAACGTTTAGGAGAAGCGTAAATGGATAAGAAAAATGTCTGCGTTGCCATCGACGGCCCTGCCGGGGCCGGCAAAAGCACCATCGCCCGCGCCGCCGCGTCGCGGCTGGGCCTTAGGCATATCGACACCGGCGCGATGTACCGCGCCGCCGCCCTTGAGGCCGTCCGCCGCGGGATTTTCCTCGACGACGGGCCGGCCCTTGGGGAAATGATGGCCGATTTGGATTTGAGAATAGAATTTGCCGACGGCGTTCAGCGGGTCTATCTCGGGGACGAGGACGTTTCCGAGGCGATACGCACCCCCGAGATGTCCGCCGCGTCAAGCCGCGTTTCGGCCCGCCCCGAGGTTCGCGAGGCGCTTGTGCGCCTTCAGCGCGAGCTTGCCAAAAGGGGAGGCTCCGTGATGGACGGCCGCGATATATGCACCCACGTCCTGCCCGACGCCGATGTGAAAATATTCCTCACGGCCTCGCCGGAGGTCAGGGCGAAGCGCAGGCTCGACGAGCTTATCGAAAAGGGCGAAAACGCCTCCTTTGAGGAGGTTCTCGCAGACATGAAGCGGCGCGATTACAACGATTCGCACCGCGAGCATTCCCCGCTCGTCAGGGCTCCCGAGGCGACGCTTATCGACACCTCGGCCATGGCCCTCGACGAGGCTATCGAGGCGGTACTCTCCTGCATAAAGGAGGAGGCGTAATGTTTTATAAAATTGCGGCGGCGGCCGTGCGGCTGTTTTTCAAGCTGTTTTTCCGCATGAAGGTGGTCGGGGCCGAAAACGTTCCCGCCGAGGGCGGCGTGCTGCTCTGCACCAACCACGTCAGCTACTGGGATCCTCCGGCCGTCGCGTCGGCCTTTCCAAGGCGGCTGTCCATAATGGCGAAGGAGGAGCTTTTCCACAATCCTCTTTTCGCGAAGCTTATAACCTCGCTCGGCGCTTTCCCGATAAGGCGCGGTAAGGGCGACGCCGGGGCCGTTATGGCCGCGCTTAAGATACTCGGCGGCGGGGGAGCGACCCTCGTTTTCCCCGAGGGCACGCGCGTGCGCACCGGCGAGGCCGGCGAGATAAACCCCGGCATAATCCGCATAGCTATCAAGGCGCGAACGCCTATCGTGCCGGGCTACACAAACGGCAAATACCGCCTTTTCGGCGGGCTTAAGGTATACATAGGCAAGCCGATAAGCTACGAGGAATACTACGACGCGGCCCCCGACAAGGAAACGCTGCGCCGCCTTGCCGACGAGCTTATGGCCGCCATTTATTCCTTCGCTAAGGAGGATAAAAACGAAAATAAATGAAAACCGTTAAAATTGCCGACCGCGCGGGCTTCTGCTTCGGCGTGAGCCGCGCCATAAAGCTTGTGGAGGACGGCCTGGCGAGGCATATCTCCATCGCGACGCTCGGCCCCATAATCCATAACGAGCAGGTCGTGAGCCGCCTCGGCGATATGGGCGTACGCATCATCGCCTCGCCCGAGGAGGCGCGCCCGGGCGAAACCGTCGTCATACGCAGCCACGGCCTCCCGCGCGAGGACGAGGAGCGGCTTAAGTCGCTCGGCGTAAACTATATCGATGCAACCTGCCCCTTCGTGAAAAAAATCCATAACATAGTTATGGAAAACCACGCCCTTGGGAAAAACATCATTATAGCGGGCGATAAATCTCACCCCGAGGTCATCGGCATCAACGGCTGGTGCGGCAATTCCGCTTCGGTCATCGCTTCGGTGCAGGAGTGCGAGGCCCTGCCGAGGGAGCTGCTCGCAAACGCCTGTGTGGTGTCGCAGACGACCTTTGAAAGAGAAATTTGGGAAAAAATCACAAAATTTATAAAAAACACTTGCAAAACCAC
>CANRER010000083.1 GCA_947629615.1 uncultured Clostridia bacterium
AACCGCACCAGCGGCAGGTACGTTACCGACGACGCGGCCGTCGTCGAGGCCGTAAGGCTGAGCCTTGCCAAGGCCGAAACCGTCAGGTATATCGGCGCGATGGAAAAGCTTGGCTACGGCAGGGCCGACATTGCGCGGCTCGTTGAAAATTTCAAAGCGGGAGATGATAAGTCATGAGCGAGATAGTTATGGAATGTAAGAATTTGTGCAAGAGCTACGGCGGCAAGGCCGCGCTTACGGGGCTGGACATGGAAATAAGCCGGGGCCGCATAGTGGGCCTTTTGGGGCCGAACGGCAGCGGCAAAACAACGCTTATCAAAATCGCCAACGGGCTGCTCAGGCCCGACGCCGGCGAAATACTTATCGACGGCGGGCCCGTCGGGCGCGAGAGCAAGGCGAAGGTGTCGTACCTGCCGGACTGCCTGTCGCTGCCCGAGTGGATGCGCGTCGGCGAGCTGATAAAGTTTTACGCGGGCTTTTTCTCGGATTTCAGCGAGGAAAAGGCGCGGGCCATGCTGAAAAGCCTCGGCTTGGAGGACTCCGCCCGCTTCAAGTCGCTTTCGAAGGGCAATAAAGAGAAGGTGCAGCTTATTCTCACCATGAGCCGCGAGGCCTCGCTTTACCTGCTCGACGAGCCGCTCGGCGGCGTTGACCCCGCGACGAGGGACTATATACTCGGCGCGATAATCGCCAATTATTCGGAAAGCTCCTCCGTCGTCATATCCACCCACCTTATTTCCGACGTGGAGAAGGTTTTGGACGAGGTGTTCTTCATTCGCGAGGGCAGGATATTTTTAAGCGACACGGTGGATAATATCCGCGACGTCCGCGGCATGAGCGTGGACGCGCTGTTCAGGGAGGAATTCAGATGTTAGGAAAACTGCTTAAATACGAGCTGAAGGCTACCGGGCGGGTGCTGCTGCCGGCGTTCGCGGCGCTTTTGGCGATTGCTCTGGCCTCGTCGTTCATCGTCAGCGGCAGCCCGTTCATACAGGGCTACGGCAGCGGCGCGGAATACAGCTCGCAGCTTCAGCGCACTATGGTTCTTGTTATGACTATGCTCTATATGGCCGCCTGCGCCGGCACCTGCGCCGTCTGCGCGCTGATTTCGGTTCAGCGTTTTCGGCGGAATATCCTCGGCCCCGAGGGCTACCTTATGAATACCATTCCCGTCAGCCCAATGGCCAACGTGGCCGCGAAGCTGATAACCGCGACGCTTTTCCAGCTTGTGGGCATACTCGTGGTGATTTTGAGCGTGTTCCTGTTTACGAGCAGCATCGGCATCGGCGATTTGATAACCATGCTCAGGTACATTCCGCGAATAGGCCCCGACGCCTTGGCGCAGTCGCTTTTGGCCCTCGCCTGCGGCATACTTTCGGTCGTGCTGTTCAATATAGCGGTATATGCCGCTCTTTCGGTCGGCTATTCGTTCAACGGCCCGAAGCTGGTTATCTCGATAGCGGTTTTCGCCGCGCTGTGGATAGGCGGCTCCGCGCTGTATATCTCCGTGCTTGAAAAAGCCGTCATGGCCGCGAGCCATATGGCCGTTTGGGCCGTCAACGACATCACCGCCCTCTGCTTCGAGGCGGTCTATATCGCGATTGGCCTCCTTATTACAAATTGGTTCCTTAAAAATCGGCTGAATTTGGAATAACGCGATAAAGCCCCGTTCGGGCGGCCTCGCCGGAGCAAACCCGCTCCGATGGGGCCGCCCTTGACTTTTGCGCCAAAGCGTGGTAAAATTAAAATAATCAGCGGCAAAGGACGGGTCGGTATGATGATATGCCTCGCCCTCTCGGGGCCGAAGGGGCTGCCTTTCGATTATATGTATAATAAATACCGTAACGGCGTTTACAAAATGGTGTGCGACGTTATTGAGGACGAAGCCCTGCGCGACGACGTTACGCAGGAGATTTTCGAGCGATTTTATAAGAGCATGGGCCGCGTGCAGGGCGAAGCCGCCGCGCGGCGGTGGCTTTATGTGATTGCGCATAACACCATAATATATCTTGGCAAAAAGGACGCCACGTACCGTAAGCACATCGTTCTCGGGCTGGACGAGGAGGAAATTCTTGCCGCCTGCGCCGACTTGTGCGGGGAAACGCCGCTCGACGGAGCGCTGAAGGCGGAGCTTTCGGAAACGGTGAAGGCCGCTCTTGGCGAGCTTAAGCCGATACATAGCGAGGTAATAATATTAAAGTACGTTTTTGAATATTCCCCCGCCGAGATAGCAAAGCTGCTGAAGCTGTCGGTCAACACGGTATATTCGCGGCTCAGCCGTGCCGAGGAGCTGCTCTATAACAAGCTGTACGGCTACATAACCGGCAAGGGAGGAGAGATCGATGATGAATGACGAAAAACGCGAGGCCCTGCGCAAGGATTTTGCCGACGTTATAAAGTCCGGCGCGGAGGGCTTCCTTGCCGACTCGCCCGGCGTCGAGGCTTTGACCGACGCCGAGATGGAGGCCTTGGGCCTGCCGCTGCCTCCGGCGGATATGCTTGCCCGCGTAAAAAGGGCCTGCGCCCCCGAGCGGCCGCGCCGCGCGCTCCGGCGGGCCGTTGTGGCCGCCGCCGCGCTGGCCGCCGCTGTGGGAGCGGCCTTCAGCGTCCATGCCGTCCGCACCAATATATGGAATACGGTTGTGCGGGAGGAAAAGCAGGACGTAAAGATTTCCTACGCGAATTACGAGGAGGAAAAGACCGTCACGGAGGAAGAACTCTACCGCGACGCCGAGGCGGATTTCGGCGCAAAGCCGTCAAGGCCGATGTATATGCCCTTGGGCTTCAGGCTTGATGAGTTTAATAAAAACGGCAATTTTTTAAGGGCTGTCTACTGTAACGGCAAGGACGGATTTATAGAAATAAAGCAAGAAATGTTCAGCGACAGCGGCAAGGTAAAATTATCCCATAACATTGACGCCGCGCGCCGCACAGTGGAAACGATAACGGTTAAGGACTGCGAAATAACCTTCATTTCGTTTTTACGGGACGGAACAGATGAACAATGGTACGATGCTACATGGATTGAGAATAATATATATTATGATGTTACAACAAATGTAAGCGAGGGCAGTACTAAGAAGGTAATAAAAGGACTTTTTGGTATTCGTTCAATATAAGAAACTAAAGTATCATTGGGGGTGGCCATTGCGGCCACCCTATTTTTTTACGGACGAAAAATGCGTCTTTTATATTTTATAAAAAAAATTATAAAAAATTTTTTTATTTTTGACAAAAAAAGACGGCCTTTGCGTTTTTATTATATAGAGGGGATAAAAAATAAAATTGGATTGGTGATAATATGAAAAAAGTTATTTCCATTGTAATAACAGTAATTTTACTTTCGCTTTCAACAAATTCAATAGCGGCTGTAAAACCACCTATAGATAACAATAAGCCATTTGGAGTTTATTATCGTATCGGCGATTGCAATCAAAACAACAGCGGCGGTTACATAGCGGTAGAAGGATATACTGAGGCTTATGGAACAGTCGATAAAATCAGTGTTGAACTGACACTGTACCGAAAAACTTCATCGGGAATCCTGTCAAAGGTTTGGAGCAAAAAGGCAACAAAAGAAGGGACTTATTTTGTAAATATTAAAGAGGTGACCGATATACCTACAGAATCGGGCGAGTATGTATTGAAAGGCTATCACGTTGTTGAAAATAATGGCATAACAGAAACCGGTACATCAAAGAACTAAAATACTTGGCCATTAGCACAGTGAAAATCCGGCCTGCCGAAAAAAATCCCCTCCGCAGGCCTGAAATAATATGAAAGAAGGTGATACCGTTGGGCTAAGTAAATCAGAGCAAAAACCTCATCGAGGCGGCGGGGCCGAAAAAACAAAAAACAAAAAAACAAAAGAAAAAATAAAAGGAGTTGCTATTTATGAAAACAATCTTTACAAAAAATGGAGTTTCTATCGTGCTGCTTGAGGACGGCGATAAGACCGGGGAAATAACGAGGGCGAGCGAGCAGACCTTCAATGTCAAAAACGTTCGTGTATATCCACAAGCGTCTAAAATTGGTTCTATAAGCATCGGCGGCAGAAGAAACATCGCCATAGATTTTGACGAGGTTCCCGGGACGGCCGGAATGTATTTGTCGGTGTACGACGACACCGAGGGAGAGTATATATGGCCCGAGCTTGTAAACGGACTTCAAGGCCCGGACGTTTTTGGCGATAGTTTTGTGATTACAGGGCTTCCCGCTAACCACACATATACGATTTATATGGCTTGCACTATATCGGGGCAGACCGTCAGCGGTAGTATGTACGCGTATTAATTTCCCGGCACAAATACGGCCGCCACAGGTTTAAGCGTTTGCGTCTGCGGGGCAGACGGATAAATGTCCCGCAGATGCAAATATTTAGGCCATTGATTTGCCGTACTTAAACCGAGGTAAAATTATGGAAGCAATTAAATAACGGAGGTGTAGCATGAAAAAATAACTTGACATCGCGCGGACGGCGTTATATAATAAAACTGGAATCATAGGAAAAATCTAACAAAAGGCCATTAATTTGCCGCACTAAACCGAGGTAAAATTATGGAAGCAATCAAAAAACGGAGGTATACCATGAAAAAAATAATTACACCGATCCTTTGCGCGGCGTTATGCTTTGCGCAGGCGGCTGCGCCCGCCCAAACGCTGAAAGTAGCCGACATGGAGATTTCCACGTTGGCTCGCATGGTGGGCGACGGAACGACAGACGAAATAACGGTTGAAACCGGCGAAAACGCCATTTTCGTCAACATTGCCCCCGAGGACAAGTACGCCGCCCAGTATTTTATATCACTTTACGACAACACCGCCGACGCCTACGTCACGCCCGAAGCGTTCACGGGCGCCTACGAAAACATGATAGGCCCCGTTGAGGAGGGCGACTTCGTTTTCGCCGGCGTTAAGCCGGGCAGCTACACCGTTTATGTTAGCTCGTCCGACAATCCGCATAAGGCCGTCGTTACGGTGCGCGGCGGTACGTATCAATTCACGGGCAGCGGCTTTGACCCTGCCGATGTGCAGCCCGCCAAGGGCGATGCTTTCCCGAAGGGCTTTATGCTCGGCCTCGGCCTTGGACTGATGGACGATTCGACGGTTACAAGGCGGCAGATGTGCATGCTCGTGAATAATCTTTTTCCTGCCGAAACAAAGCCCGTTGGTGTGCGCTACGCTGGCGGCCGCAGATTTTCCGACGTTATGGGCGATTCGTCCATAACGAACTTCCAAAGCCACATTGAGCTGCTGGCCGACAGACGGATAGTCGGCGGCGACGGCAACGGACTTTTTGCTCCCGACGACCCTGTCACCATTGGGTGCGCGGTTAAGATGATACTGGCCGCCGCGGGCTACGGGCCATACGCCGAAAGCCTCGGCGAGTGGCCGAAGGGGTATATGGACTGCGCCGCCGCGCTCGGTCTGGCCGTGGATAAGGCCCCCGACGAGCAGGCGAGGTGGAGCGACATCGCCGATATGCTCTGGAGCGCCCTCGACATTCCTCACATGACGGTATATGAGTATAATATCGGCAGCGGGGCGAAAATGCATAAAAGCGCAAATCTCACCTTCCGAAGTATTCTGACTAACAGCGCGCAATAAAGTCCGCACAAAAATAACTTGACATCGCATATGGTGTCATGGTATAATGGGCTTGAATACGGAGGAATAAATCATGTCGAGCTTTGATAAACTCTTAAATGAAATAAAGTCGCTCTCAAAGGAGCTTAGGTTCGACGAGCTTCGCAAGGTTTTGGAGGTCTACGGCTACACGATGTCCGCCAAAGGCGGAAGCCACCACGTTTTCCGCAAAAGCGGAAAGCCCCCGATAACGGTGCCGAAGCATGAACCGATTAAAAAAGCTTATGTCATGATGGTTAAGGAAGTCATAGAAAGCGAGGCGTCCGATGATGAAAACTCTTGAATACTACCTTTCCCTGCCTTACCGCCTTGAGGTGATACCCGACACGGAGGAGGGCGGCTATACGGCCTGCTATCCCGAGCTGCCCGGCTGCGTCACCTGCGGCGAAACCGCGGAAAAGGCCGTGCACGGTGCGTTGGACGCGAAAAGGGCTTGGCTCGAGGCCGCGCTCGAGGACGGCGCGGAAATTGCGGAGCCTTCATCGGAGGAGGCGTATTCCGGCCAATTCAAGCTGCGTATGCCGAAAAGCCTTCATAAGGCCTTGGCGGAACATTCCAAGCGCGAGGGCATAAGCATGAACCAGTACTGCGTTTATCTGCTCGCGCAAAACGACGCCGCCGTCAGGCGTTGAGCCTTGCGCCTGCGGCTTTCCCCGCACAAAAAGGGCCCCGATCGGGGCCCTTTCGTTATGCGGTTTTTGCTTTTACTTCGCAAGCTCCACAAGGTGAGCGTACTTCTCCTTGGCGTACTTTTCGGCCTGTGCAAACAGATCCTTGGCCCTATCGGGATTGCTGCGGGCGAGGGAGTTATAGCGAACCTCATTCATGATGAACTCGTTGTAGTCCATAGTGGGCTCCTTAGAGTCAAGCTGGAAGGGGTTCTTGCCCTCGGCAGCAAGCCTGGGGTCGTAGCGGAACAAATGCCAGTAGCCGGCGGCCACGGCGCGCTTCTCCTCGGTTTGAGCAATGCTCATGCCGCCCTTGATACCGTGGTTGATGCAGGGGGCGTAGGCTATGATGATGGAGGGGCCGTTGTAGGTGCCGGCCTCAACAAAGGCCTTGATGCACTGGTTGTTGTCGGCGCCCTGCGCCACCTGAGCGACGTATACGTAGCCGTAGCTCATAG
>CANRER010000084.1 GCA_947629615.1 uncultured Clostridia bacterium
CGATAGTCAGCCCCTCGCAGCCCGCGAAAATCTCCTCGTCGCCGTCGGCAAGCTCCACGTTTTTGGCGGGGAAAACCACCGTCCTAAGCCCCGAGCAGCCGCTGAACACCCCGCCCTCGAGCCTGCTCAGCGAAAACGGAAGGCAGAGCAGGTCAAGGGCGGCGCAGCCGCGGAAGGCTCCGCCGCCGAGGCGTGTCACCGAGCTTGTGAAGTCCACCCGTTCAAGGCGCGGGCAGTCGGCAAAGGCCTCTGCCTCGGCCGCGCCAAGGCTTCTGTCCAACAGGATTTCCCGCAGGCCCGTTCCGGCAAAGGCCCTCTCGCCCAGCGTCATACCGGCGGAAAACCTGTTCCCGCCGCCGACGCTTTCGAGGGCCGCGCAGCCCTCAAAGGCGCGGTCGAAAACCGTCGTAACATTTTCGAGGTTTATCCTTTCAAGGGCGGGGCAGCCGACAAACGCCCCGGAATACACGGTCTTTACCGATGGCGGCAGCGCCGCTTCCTTAAGGCTGACGCTGTTCATGCGGTAGATTATCTCCACCGGAGCTCCGCCCGACTGGGCCGGTATTTCCACCCTTTCGGCGCGGGCGGCATCCCCGTCGAGGCCCACGACCATTCCGCCGGAAACGATAACCCCCGCGTCCTCCGCGCCGAAAGCGACGGAGGAAAGCAGCAAAAGCGCCGCCATAGCCGCGCATATCTTTCTCATAATCTTACCCCCGAAATCGCAAATTTCTACATTTATAGCATAGCATAAACGTTTCGCTTTGTCAATAAATTAGCGGCCCGAGTGAAAAAATTAACACATTTTCAGCACAGAAAAAGGCCCCGACGCGGAGCTCGCCGTTGGGGCCTTAAACAAGGCTTTTACTTTATCATGGAAGCAACCTCATCGGCGAAGTTATCTTCCTTCTTTTCGAGGCCCTCGCCCTTTTCAAGGCGAACGAAGCCGGCAATCTCGATGGTTGTGCCGAGAGCCTTAGCGGTTTCCTCGGTATACTGAGAAACGGTCTTATCGGGGTCCTTAACGAAGGGCTGGTCAACGAGGCAAAGCTCCTTGACGCGTTTCTGAAGGCGGCCCTTAACCATCTTTTCGGCTATGGCCTCGGGCTTACCCTCGTTCATGGCCTGAGCCTTGAATATCTCGGTTTCCTTGGCGATAACGTCGGCGGGGATTTCATCCTCGCGGGTATATTCGGGATAAGCGGCGGCCACCTGCATGGCGACGTCCTTGCCGTAGGTCTTGAAGGCGTCGCTTTCGGCGACGGCGGCGTCGCCCACGTTGAACTTAACGATAACGCCTATCCTGCCCTCGCCGTGAACATAACCCACAAGGGTACCCTCCATGCGGCCGAAGCGGCGGATATTCATGTTCTCGCCGATGGTGGCGATCTTCTCCTTAAGAGCGGCGTCAACGGTCTGGGAGGGATTGGCCGCGTAGGGAGAGGCCAGAAGGGCCTCGACGTCGGCGGGGTTATCGGTGATTATCTGCTTGGCGATGTTGCCCACGAAGGAGCGGAACTCGGCGTTTTTGCCAACGAAGTCGGTTTCGCTGTTCACCTCGACGGCGGCGCCTACGCCACCCTCGATAACAACGTCCACAACGCCCTCGGAGGCCACCCTGCCTGCCTTCTTGGCGGCGGAGGCGAGGCCCTTTTCGCGAAGGAAATCGACGGCCTTATCCATATCGCCGTCGCAGGCGGTGAGGGCCTTTTTGCAGTCCATCATGCCGCAGCCTGTTTTTTCTCTTAATTCTTTAACGTCCTGTGCAGTAAAATTCATTATCGCTTTCCTCCTATCAATTCTTACAGAGTTATGTCGATCTCCTCGGAAGCGCCCTCCTGCTCGGCGGCGGCGCTCATAACGCCCTCCTTGCCCTCGACGATGGCGTTGGCAATGGTAGAGGTGACGAGCTTAACGGCGCGGATAGCGTCGTCGTTGCCGGGGATAACGTAGTCCACGTCGTCGGGGTCGCAGTTGGTATCGACTATGGCGACGATGGGAATGTGGAGCTTCTTGGCCTCGGAAATGGCTATTCTCTCCTTGCGGGGGTCAACGACGAAGATGGCAGCGGGGGCCTTCTTCATATTCTTGATGCCGCCGAGGTACTTTTCAAGCTTATCCATCTCGCCGCGAAGGCCGATGACCTCCTTCTTGGGAAGAACGTCAAAGGTGCCGTCCTCCTCCATTTTGTGGAGCTGGCCAAGACGTCTTATTCTCTGCTCAATAGTCTTGAAGTTGGTGAGCATACCGCCGAGCCAGCGGGCGTCAACATAGTGCATACCCACGCGCTTGGCTTCATCGCGGATGGTTTCCTGAGCCTGCTTTTTGGTGCCGACGAAAAGGATTTCGCCGCCGTCCTGCGCAACCTGACGGACAAAGGCGTAAGCCTCCTCAATTTTCTTGACTGTCTTTTGAAGGTCGATAATATAGATGCCATTGCGCTCGGTGAAGATATACTCCGCCATCTTGGGGTTCCACCTTCTGGTCTGGTGACCGAAGTGAACGCCCGCCTCCAAAAGCTGTTTCATGGAAATAACTGACATGAACAAAACACCTCCGATTATTTTAGTTTTCCGCCTCCCGCCCATGTCATGCGGGGGCGGCCGCCACCACCGTCCACGCCCGGGCCAACCCCCTGCGGAGGGCACGAGGCCGAAGCTCAGATGGTGTGTGTACTGCGCGGAGGCCTCTCGGCTTCCGTGCCGAATTATTGTACCACAGTTTTTCGCCGATTGCAAGCGTTTTTTGAAAAAAATTCAAAAAATTGCGGAAAAATTTTCAAAAACCGCTTGACAAGCGGTGGCGAATGTGGTAATATGGTTTTACCTCGTGAGAAGGCTTTTTTATTGTGCGCCTCTGCGCGCCGGCGCCTTCCGCCCCTGAGGGAGTTTACGTGGGGCTTCGGCCCGCATAAATGAAAGGAATGAAAGGCATGAGAGTTAAAATCACGCTGGCCTGCACCGAGTGCAAGCAAAGGAACTACGACACAATGAAGGAAAAAAAGAATACCCCCGACAGAATCGAGCTTTCCAAGTACTGCCGTTTCTGCCGCAAGCACACGCTGCACAGGGAATCTAAGTAAAGGGTGGTCGAAATGGCAGAAGATGTAAAAAAGGAAGGTATCGTTGCCCGCGCTACCAAAAGCTTTAAGGCTACCAAGTCCGAGCTTAAAAAGGTGGTTTGGCCCACAAGAAAGCAGCTTGTAAACAACACCGTCATCGTTATTGCCGCCATTTTGGTGGTGGGCCTTGTCATTTTCGGGCTTGATTCTCTGTTCTCTACCATCGCCGGCTTCGTTCTCGGCAGATAATCGGCGGGGGAAAGGGCAATGATTAAGACAAGCGACGAGCTTAAATGGTATGTTGCCCATACCATAACCGAATACGAAAACAAGGTTAAGGACAGTATCGAAAAAATCGTTGAAAACCGAGGCATAAGCCACCTTATCGCCGACGTCCGCATCCCCACGCAGGAGGTTGTGGAGGAAAAGGAGGACGGCACGAAGAAGGTCGTTCAGCGCAAGATATACCCCGGCTATGTTTTCGTGAAAATGATAATGACCAACGAAACCTGGTATATCGTCAGGAACACCCGCGGCTGCACGGGCTTTGTCGGCCCGGGAAGCGAGCCCGTTCCCCTCTCGGACAGAGAGGTCGAGCGCATGGGCGTTGAAACGGTGGAAACCGAGCTGAACTACAGCGTCGGCGATACCGTGCGCATCAACGAAGGCTCTATGGAGGGCTTCATGGGCGAGGTGCTCGAAATCAACAAGGACCGCAAAACGGTCAGCGTTATGGTCACCATGTTCGGCGGCCGTGAAATGCAGGTGGAATTTGATTTCCGCCAGGTTGAACCGCTGGAATAACCGGGGCGCCCGTTTCGGGCTTTCCCCTGTTATATAGGTGGGAGGATGGCAGGCGGGCGCAAGCCCCGCAAGGCCACATGATCCGCTAAGGCACGGGCGTATCCGCGCGAGAGCCCGTACCGCTACCACATTTTTTCTCTAAGGAGGTGCGCAGATAATGGCACAGAAAGTAACAGGCTACATCAAATTGCAAATCCCCGCAGGAAAGGCGACGCCGGCCCCTCCGGTCGGTCCCGCTCTTGGTCAGCACGGTGTGAACATCGTGCAGTTTACGAAGGAATTCAACGAGAGAACAGCTAAGGACGCAGGCTTGATTATTCCTGTAATAATTACTGTTTACGCCGACAGATCCTTCACCTTTGTGACGAAGACGCCCCCCGCGGCAGTCCTCATCAAAAAGGCCTGCAAAATCGAAAGCGGCAGCGGCGTTCCCAACAAGACGAAGGTTGCCACGCTGAAGAAGGCCGACCTTCAGGCTATCGCCGAGCAGAAAATGCCCGACCTCAACGCGGCAAGCCTTGAAGCCGCCATGAGCATGATCGCCGGTACGGCTCGCTCGATGGGCGTAACGGTTGAGGAGTAAAATCGGTATTAAAACGTGGGAGGGATTTTTCCCGCATACCACAAGGAGGTAATTAAGCATGAAACACGGTAAGAAATATCAGGCCGGCGCGAAGCTCATCGAGGCCGGCAAGCAGTATGACCCTGCCGAGGCCTTGGAGCTTGTCGTAAAGACGGCCAGCGCCAAGTTTGACGAAACCATCGAGGCCCACATCAAGCTAGGCGTTGATTCCCGTCATGCCGACCAGCAGGTTCGCGGCGCGGTAGTTCTCCCCAACGGCACCGGCAAAAACGTTCGCGTTCTGGTTTTCGCCAAGGGCGATAACGTTGACAAGGCTTTGGCCGCCGGCGCGGATTACGTTGGCGCCGAGGATTACGTCGCCAAAATCCAAAACGACAACTGGTTCGATTTCGACGTTGTTATCGCCACGCCCGACATGATGGGCGTTGTGGGCCGCATCGCCCGTATCCTTGGCCCCAAGGGCCTTATGCCCAACCCCAAGGCCGGCACCGTAAGCCCCGACGTTGAGCGCGCCATCAAGGAAATAAAGGCCGGTAAAATCGAATACCGCCTCGATAAGACCAACATCATTCACTGCCCCATCGGCAAGGCCTCCTTCGGCCCCGAAAAGCTCGGCGAGAATTTGGATACCCTCATGCAGGCCATCGTTCGCGCCAAGCCCGCCGCCGCCAAGGGCACTTACCTTAAGAGCGTGGCTATCGCCAGCACCATGGGCCCTGGCATCAAGCTGAACGGCTCGCGCTTTATGTAAAATTTTTCGCAAAAGCCCTTGACAAACCGACGCCTTTGGTATATAATAGCTTTTGCAAAAATTAAATACCTTTCCGCAGACAGCGGGCATCAGTAAGCCCCGCCGAGGAAGGAAACACGCGATTTTGCGGGGTTCTTTGCGTCTGCGGCAAAGGCCCCGTTAATTTATTCAATATTTGTGAGGTGAGAAATATGCCCAGTCAGAAGGTTCTCGAAGAAAAAAAGCAGATAGTCGCCGGCCTTACCGAGCAGTTCAAAGCGGCCGTTTCGGGCGTGCTGGTTGATTACTGCGGTCTTACTGTCGAGCAGGACACCAAGCTCCGCAACAAGCTGCGCGAGGCCGGCGTTGACTACAAGGTAATCAAGAACACCCTTGCCCGCCTTGCCGCCAAGGAGGTTGGCTTTGACGAGCTTGACCCCGTTCTTAACGGCCCCACGGCTTTGGCCGTCAGCATGAACGACGAGGTTGCTCCCGCCAAGGTCATTGCCGATTTCGCAAAGGACAACGATAAGCTTGAAATTAAGAGCGGTTTTCTTGACGGAAAGGTAATAAGCCTTGACGAAATCAAGAAGCTTGCCGACACTCCCAACCGCGAAACCCTTATCGCTATGGTTATGGGCAGCCTGAACGCTCCCGCGAGCAAGCTCGCCAGAACGCTGCAAGCCCTTATCGACAACGGCGTTGAGCCCGCGGACATCGTTAAGCCCGCCGCCGAAGCTCCGGCCGAAACCCCCGCCGAGGAGGCCCCTGTTGAAGAGGCTCCCGTTGAGGCCGCTCCCGCCGAGGAAGCCGCTCCGGCAGAGGCCCCCGCAGAGGAGCCTGCCGCCGAATAAACCCGGCGCAAGTCCGCCCGGCGCAGTCAGTTTGCCCGGCGAAAATCCAAAAGAATTAAAAATTTATAATATCGGAGGTAAAAGATTATGACTATCCAGGAAATCGTAGATGCCATAAAGGAGCTCAAGCTTCTTGAGGTTGCCGATCTCGTAAAGGCTATGGAGGAGGAGTTCGGCGTAAGCGCCGCCGCTCCCGTTGCCGTTGCCGGCGTTGCCGCCGGTCCCGCCGCCGCCGCTGAAGAGCAGAGCGAATTTAACGTAGTTCTTGCCGAGGCCGGCGCCGAGAAGATCAAGGTCATCAAGGTTGTTCGCGAGATCACCGGCCTTGGTCTGAAGGAAGCCAAAGCCGCCGTTGACGGCGCTCCCACCACCCTTAAGGAAGCCGTTTCCAAGGAGGACGCCGAGAAGTACAAGGCTCAGCTCGAGGAAGTCGGCGCCAAGGTAGAGCTTAAGTAGAACGGGCTTATACATTCCAAAAAAGCCGCCCTCAGGTAGCTTCCAATAAGACAGTATCGAAACAATACTGACACAGGGTAGCTGCCAAACAGGGGTGCAATAAAGAAA
>CANRER010000085.1 GCA_947629615.1 uncultured Clostridia bacterium
TTAAGGGGGAAAAGGAGCTCGTGGGCGCGGGCGTCAGTTACTGCGCGGTCTGCGACGGGGGCTTTTTCCGCGACAAGACCGTGGCCGTAATCGGCGGCGGCGATACCGCCGTCCATGACTGCGAGTACCTCAGCCGCCTTTGTAAAAAAGTTTACCTGCTCCACCGCAGGAGCGTCCTGCGCGGCGGCGACGCGGCTCTTGCCCGCATAAGCCTGCCGAACGTGGAGTTTATGCCCAACTCCGAGGCCGCCGAATTTACGTCCGAGAGCGGGCGTTTGAGTGGGATTTTGCTCAAGGACGGCAGAAGCCTCGCCGCCGACGGAGTGTTCGTAGCCGTCGGCACTCTGCCCCGCACCGAGCTTGTGCGCGGGCAGATAAGCCTCGACGAGGGCTATATCGTGACCGACGAAAAAATGCGCACCGAAATCGATGGGGTATTCGCCGTGGGCGACATACGCAAAAAGCCCCTGCGGCAGGTTGTCACCGCCGCCGCCGACGGAGCGGTCGCCGTGAGCGAAAGCTATTAGGAGGAATTATGGATCACAGGCAGACAACGGAGCAATATTATTCGCTCTGGGCCGGAAAGGACATCAGCGCGGCCAAGGGCGTGGAGTATGTGTACTCCGACGAAAGGAACCGCGTTCAGCCCGGCTATTCACACCGATTTGACGTCTGGGCATGGTTTGGCGACGGCAAGACGATAATTTCCTACGGCGACGCCGCCGCCCCGAGGCTCGGCACGCTTACGGAAAGGCTTGGCGCCTCGCCCGTCCCCTCGGAGCTATCGCGCGCCTTAGCCGAGGTATATTCCGGCTCCGTTTCTCATGGAATAAAATATCTTTTTGCGGGCGGTTCATACAAGCCCGGACCTGCCCGAATACTGCGCAGAGAGGACTACGGGCTCTACGAGGACTTTTTCAGAAAAATCAATCCCGATTGCGGAAGCATCGGCTGGCTGCGCGAATATTTTGACGAAATGGCAGACGCAGGTATATGCTGCGGCGTTTTTGCCGACGGCATACTCGCCTGCTGCACCGACGCGCCGCTCATGCCCTACATGGCCGACGCCGTGCAGGAGATAGGCGTCAATACTTTGGAGGAACACCGCGGGCGTGGGTACGCCTCGGACAGTGCGCGGCTCTGCGCCTTGCAGATAGTTAAAAACGGCAAAACGCCGCTTTGGTCAACCGATGCCGAAAACACCGCCTCCCGCAAAACCGCGCTTGCCGCAGGCTTCCTCACCTATGGAGAATATATCGGTTTATCTTTGGAGGATTGAGCTATGGAAGTTACATACAGCTATACTCACGATTTCGACGCCGCCGCCCTGCAAGACTTGTTTCTGTCGGTTGAATGGTCGTCCGGACACTATCCCGAAAGGCTGGCCGAGGCCATGAAGGGCTTTGAAACCGTGATTTCCGCATGGGACGGTGAAAAGCTCGTCGGTATGATTTGCGCCATGGACGACGGCTCCATGACGGCCTACGTCCACTATCTGCTTGTTCGGCCCGAATATCAGGGGCTCGGTATAGGCGGGAGGCTGGTTGAAGCGGTTAAGGAAAAATATAAGGAATATCTGCGCATAGTTGTCATCGCATACGACAAAGAAGCGGACTTTTACAAACGTTGCGGCTTCAATAAATCTGATAATTCAAGCCCCATGTTTATTACCTCACTTTGGACATAATTGGAGGGAAGCCTATGGCCTCTGTAATTAAAAACGGCCGCGTCCTCACGATGGAGGGCGCGGAGTACGAAAACGGCTTTGTTGCCTTTGAAAACGGGAAAATCACCGCCGTGGGGCCTATGGAGGACTGCCCCGAGGGCGAAACCGTTCTCGACGCGGAGGGCGGCTTTATCGTTCCCGGCCTTATCGACGCCCACTCCCACATTGGTATGTGGGAGGACTCTCTCGGCATGGAGGGAGCCGACGGCAACGAGGATACCGACCCCATAACTCCGCAGCTCCGCGCCATTGACGCGGTGAACCCGATGGACCGCGCCTTTGCCGAGGCTTTGGCCGCTGGGGTAACCTCGGTCGTGACAGGGCCGGGCAGCGCGAACCCCATCGGCGGCACGTTTGCGGCGATAAAAACGCGGGGCCGCAGGGTGGACGATATGCTCGTCAAGGCCGACGCGGCCATGAAATTTGCCTTCGGCGAAAATCCCAAGGGGGTATACGGCGATAAAAAGCAATTTCCCTCGACCCGCATGGGAACGGCGGCGGCTATCCGCGAGGCCCTAATAAAGGCGCAAAAATACGCCGGCCAAGAGGAGCCGGACTTCGATTTCAAGAGCGAAAGCCTCGCTCCCTGCCTCGGCGGCGGGCTGCTTGTGAAGGCTCACGCCCACCGTGCCGACGACATCTTTACCGCCCTTCGCATAGCCAAGGAATTTGGCCTTAAAATGACGATAGAACATTGTACCGAGGGCCACCTCATAGCCGACATACTCAAAGAGGAAAACGTGGGCGTCTGCGTGGGGCCGAGCCTTGGTGACCGCAGTAAGCCCGAGCTCGGCGCGCTCAGCTACGAAACGGCGGCGGCGTTAGCCGGGGCGGGCCTTACCGTCGCCATTATCACCGACCACCCCGAAATACCCGAAAAGCATCTGCCGCTGTGCGCTGCGTTGGCCGTAAAGGGCGGCATGGACGCCTCCGAGGCGCTTAAAGCCGTAACGATAAATCCGGCGCGGCTCTGCGGCATAGACAGCCGCGTCGGCTCGCTCGCCGCAGGTAAGGACGCCGACGTCGCCGTGTTCGACCGCTTTCCTCTGGATTTTAACGCCTCGGTCAAAGCCGTGTTCGTCAATGGCCTCCGCGCCGTGTAGGCAATAGGGAGGGCTAAACCGATTGGCGAAAAAAATATTCGCCCAACCCGGCTCGACGCAAAAGGCTCATTACAGCGCGTCCTGCGCGGTGAAAAACGTATTCAAACTACGCTTGACGCGACAAAAAGACGTGACTTAGCGCAACAGTTGTGTAGTGTAAAAATGGCGGCCATTTGGCAGCCATTTTTTATTCTCCCTATTTACTCTTCAAGTGGCTTAAGCTTTTTATTATAAATCACCTTAAGGAAGGCTGCGCAGAGCGTCAGTGAAACGAACTCGGCGATGACGAAGCTCCACCAAACCATATCCAACCGACCGCTGAGCGACAGCAGCCACGCCGCCGGGAGCAGCACCAGAAGCTGACGCGCGAAGGAAATGATAAGGCTGAAAACGCCGTTGCCGAGCGCCTGAAACACGCTGCTCGAAATTATGCAGAAGCCCGCCAGCAAAAAGTGCAGGCTTATCGTCCGAAGGGCCGGAACGCCCAGCGCGAGCATGGTTTCGGACGCGTCGAAGCCGTACTTTAACAGCGGCTCGCCGAAGAATTGGAAAATCAGCACCCCGATGAGCATCATCGCCTCGGCGAAAATGACGCTGAGCTTTATCGCCGACGTAACGCGCGAACGCCTGCGCGCGCCGTAGTTATAGGCGACGATGGGTATCATGCCGTTGTTCAGACCGAAAATCGGCATGAACACAAAGCTCTGGAGCTTGAAATACGCGCCAAACACCGCCACCGCCGTTGAGGTGAAGCCGATGAGGATTTTGTTCATGACGTAGGTCATTATCGAGGAAATCGCGACCATGAGTATGGACGGGAAGCCCACGGCGTAGATGCGGCCTATGGTTTTGGGGTTCGGACGGAAGCCCTTGAACGAGAGGTCGATTTCCTTATTGAATTTGACGTTGCATATTATCGCCGCGACCGCCGCCGCTATCTGCCCGATAACGGTGGCCAAGGCCGCGCCGGCGACGCCCATTTTCGGCAGGCCAAGCAGGCCGAAAATTAAGATTGGGTCGAGCACGATATTTATAATCGCGCCGATGAGCTGCGTCCACATGGTGATGAAGGTGCGGCCCGTGCCTTGAAGCAGACGCTCGAAAATTATCTGCATATATATGCCCGCGCTGGCCACGCAGCAAATCGTCAGATACTGCATTCCGTAGCCGATTATGCGGGCGCTGTCGGTTTGGGGCTGCATGAAGGCGCGTACCCCGAACAGGCCGAAGGCGAGGAAAATCACATAGCTGCACACTGCGAGAAAAACGCCGTTTTTCGCCGCGCTGTTCACGTTTTCGCGGTTGCCCTCGCCGAGGCTTTTGCTGAGCATGGCGTTCACACCCACGCCTGTGCCTGTCGCCACGGCTATCATCAGGTTCTGCACGGGGAAAGCCAGCGAAAGCGCGGTCAGCGCGTCCTCGTGTATGCGGGAAACGAAAAAGCTGTCCACTACGTTATAAAGGGCCTGCACCAGCATGGAAAGTATCATCGGCGCGGCCATAGTTATAAGCAGCTTTGGCACGGGCATGAAGCCCATTTTGTTCTCTTGCGTATCCATGAAAAAATCCTTTCGTAAGTTCTTTCATTAATTATACACCGCCCATACGCGCTTTGCAATATACAAAGGTGACAAATTTTTCTGCGCGGCTCTCTTTGCGGTTGACACGGCCACCGTTCGGTGGTATAATTATAAAAAGAATACAATGCGGAAAGGGATGCGTTAAAAATGGAGGAAAACCGACCCATATACGAAAAATATGTCGATTACTCTCTGGACGAAAACGGAGTGTTAAGCGATATATCGTTCAAGAATACCGACGAATTTAACTTCGCCTTTGACGTGGTTGACGCCTTGGCCGAAAAAACGCCCGACAAAACGGCGATGGTCTACATATCGGAGGACAAAACGCGCCGCGACCTGACCTTTCGCGAGATGAGCGAGTATTCGAGCCGCGCCGCCAACTACTTTGAAAGCCTCGGCATAAGGCGGGGCGACCGCGTTATGCTTGTGCTGAAGCGGCATTATCAGTTTTGGTTCGCCCTGCTCGGTCTTACGAAGATGGGCGCGGTGGCCATACCCGCCACGAACCTGCTCGTAAAGCACGACTTTGAGTACCGCTTCAATTCGGCTATGGTGAGGGCAATGGTCTGCACCGGCGACGGCGACGTGGCCCGTCAGGCGGAGCTCGCCATGGAGGAGTGCGGCCGCGTGGACATACGCATAATGACCCACGGCAGCCGCCCCGGCTGGCTGGACTTTGACGCCGGGCTGGAAACGGCCTCGCCCTCGTACCCTCGGCGGGCGGACAGCCCGAAGGGCGACGACCTTATGCTGATGATGTTCACCAGCGGCACCACGAAGTACCCGCGCATAGCGGCGCACTCGAACAAATACCCGCTTGGGCATTTCGTGACGGCTAAGTTCTGGCACAACTGCAAGCCCGACGGGCTTCACTTCACCATAAGCGACACCGGCTGGGGCAAGGCGCTTTGGGGCAAGATATACGGCCAATGGCTGTGCGAAACGGCGATTTTCGTTTATGACTTCGACCGCTTTAAGGCGGCGGAGATACTGCCGATGTTTAAGGAATACGGCATAACGACGTTCTGCGCGCCGCCCACGATGTACCGCTTCTTTATAAAAGAGGATTTGAGCAAATTCGACCTGAGCGGCCTTAAATACTGCAACACCGCCGGCGAGGCCCTCAACCCCGAGGTCTATAACCGCTGGAAGGAGGCGACCGGCCTCGACATTATGGAGGGCTTCGGCCAGACCGAAACCACCCTTTCAATCGGCACACTCGTAGGCATGACGCCGCGTCCCGGCTCTATGGGCAGGCCCGTGCCGGGGTACGAGGTTGACATAATCGACGCCGAGGGCCGCCGCTGCCCTGTCGGCGAAACCGGCGAAATTGTCATATACACCGACAAGAGCTTGCCCTGCGGCCTGTTCAAGGGCTATTACCTTGACGAGGACAGCACTCGGAACGTTTGGGCGGACGGCGTGTACCACACGGGCGACACCGCCTACGCTGACGAGGACGGCTATTACTGGTACGTGGGCCGCACAGACGATATAATCAAGTCCAGCGGCTACCGCATAGGGCCGTTCGAGGTCGAGAGCGTGATAATGGAGCTGCCTTATGTGCTGGAGTGCGCCGTCACCCCCGTGCCGCACCCAATAAGAGGGCAGATCGTCAAGGCGACGATAGTCCTCGCGAACGGGCGCGAGCCGTCCGAGGAGCTGGCCCGCGAGGTGCAGGACTATGTCAAGCGCAGCACCGCGCCGTATAAATACCCGCGTTTGGTTGAATTTGTGGACGAAATGCCGAAAACCATAAGCGGAAAGATACGCCGCGCCGAGATAAGGCGTTTGGACGCGCAAAAATACGGAAACAATAATCAAAAATAAGAATAGGGAGATGTGAAAAAATGGACGAAAACAAGGTTTACGAAACAGAGGTAGTCGGCGTCGGGGAAAAGGAAACGGATTTTTACCGCAAGCTGCGCGCCAAAATCGACGCCTATCTCGCCAAGCACCCGAACGTTAAGGCGGCGGGGTATCTGGCCGCCGTGCCGGACGTATTTTACCTTATCATCAGGCTGATTGCCGACACAAGGGTGCCGGCGGCGGCCAAGCTTAAGCTGACGGGAGC
>CANRER010000086.1 GCA_947629615.1 uncultured Clostridia bacterium
GGTGGCGGCTGCCGTCGGGCTGACGCTCGCGCAGCGGGGCCGTCTGAGGGGTGGCTATGTAGCCGGGGCCGATACCGTTGCACTGAATGTTATGCTCGCCGTATTCCGAGCATATATTCCTCGTGAGCATCTTAAGCCCGCCCTTCGCGGCGGCGTAGGCCGAAACCGTTTCGCGGCCAAGCTCGCTCATCATGGAGCAGATGTTGATTATCTTGCCGTGGCCCTTCTTTATCATCGATGGGATAACGGCTTTGGCGACGATAAACGGGGCGTTGAGATCGACGTCGATAACCTGACGGAACTCGTCGGCTGTCATCTCGAGCATGGGGATACGCTTGATTATGCCGGCGTTGTTTACAAGAATGTCGATAACGCCGACCTCGGCTTCGATTTTTTGAACCATGTCGCGAACCATGTCCTCCTTGGTAACGTCGCACACATAGCCCTTTGCGTCGATACCGTCGGCGGCGTAGGAGGCGAGGCCCTTGTCCACAAATTCCTGCTTGATGTCGCAGAAAACGATTTTCGCGCCGGCCGAGGCGTAGGCCGAGGCGATGGCGTAGCCTATGCCGTAGGACGCGCCGGTGACGAGGGCGACCTTGCCCTCAAGGCTGAAGTCCTTCAAAATGTCCATAAACACATCTCCTTTTTTGTATTTTTTATAATTATATCACAAATTTTTCCTCAATGCAAGAGTAATTTGTGCGCAGGCCTCACAAAAACGGCCCCGCCGTAAAAATTCATCGGTGGCGCGCCGGGGAACATCAGCGCCATGCGGGCGGCGTAAACCGCGAGAATGAGCGCGATAAGCCCCGCGAGCAGCGGCGCCGAGCCCCAAAACCGCCCGCCGGCCCTCGTGTCCTTGAGAACGAACATCGCGCAGAGCGGCGGCACGGCAAAGGCCAAAGGGTGCCAGCGCAGCGCGTCGGCGAAATCCAGCCGCAGCAGGGCGAGGCAGCCCCGCGTCAGCCCGCAGCCGGGGCAGGGCAGGCCCGTAAGCCGTTTTATCGGGCAGCCGAAAACCAGCCCCCACGCGGCCAGCAGCGCCAGAAAAACCAGCAGCGCCGCCGCGTTTTTCAGCGCGGCCCTCACAGCTTGAGCTCGTCGAACTGACGGCTCAGCTTTTCGATGAACAGGCGGGCCTGCTTATTTTTGAGCAGAATGTTCGACGCGCGGCGCACGCCGTCCACGAAGCCCGGCTCCAAGTCCTCCACGGTCATCGCGCGGGCGAGCGGGCATATCCCCTTCCCTCGCGGGTCAATGATTATCTCGCAGCCCCCGTCCTCGCGGAGGTAGGGCGTAAGCGGGAAAATGCGGCAGGCCAGCGGGCGGCGCTCCCGCTCGCAGTGTCCATCGCAGGTGATAAGGTCGGCGTAGCGGCCGTAGTCGTACTCGAAATCGGTGTCGTAAAGCTTCATATAGCTCGGCAGGTCGCGCAGCATAACGTTTTCCTCGGGGAAAAGGTACATTCCGGTTATTTCCTCCTCCACGCGGCAGCAGGCCGCGCCGCAAAGCTGCCCGCAGTCCGCGCCTAGGGGCGTCGCGTCGCCCAGCGCGGCGTAGGCCAGCTCGTAAAGCCGCTTGTAGGAGAGCGGCAGAGTGACGGTCTTACTCATCGCGGCATACCTCCAGCCCCACGCTGTCGATAGAGTAGGGCGTGGTTTGATAAACAAAGTAGTTTAGCCAGTTCGTGAACAGCAAATGATTGTGGCTGCGCCACGTCATCACGGGCGGCTTCGAGGGGTCGTCGTCGGGGTAGTAGTTGACGGGCGGGTCGATGTCGAGCCCCTTTTCCAAGTCGCGGCGGTACTCCTTGTCGAGGGTTTCCGCGTCGTACTCGCTGTGGCCTGTCACAAAAACGCGCTTGTTGTCGCGGGATTTTGCTATGTAAACGCCGGCCTCAACGCTGTCGGCCACTATTTCAAGCTCCGGCACGGCCTCGATGTCCTCGGCCCGCACCTCGGTGCGGCGCGAGTGCGGCGCGAGAAAATACTCGTCGAAGCCCCTTGTCAGGCGGCTGTGGCGGTTCAGCGTGCGGTGGCGGAAAACGCCGAACAGCTTTTTGTCGAGCGGCCTTTTCCGTATGCCGTAATGGTGATAGAGCGCGGCCTGCGCGGCCCAGCATATATGCAGCGTGCTGGTGGAGTGGGTGATCGTCCAGTCCATCAGGGCCGTCAGCTCGTCCCAATAGTCCACCTCCTCGAAGGGGAGCAGCTCCACCGGCGCGCCGGTGATGATAACGCCGTCGTAGCGGTCGTCCTTTACCTCGGCGAAGGTCTTGTAAAAGGCGGCCAAATGCTCGGGCGGGGTGTGGCGCGACTCGTGGCTGTCCATGTGGACAAGCTCCGCGTCGATTTGCAGCGGGGTGTTGCTCAGCGCGCGCAGAAGCTGCGTTTCGGTATCTATTTTTGTGGGCATTATGTTCACTATCAGCACCTTCAGCGGGCGAATGTCCTGACTGAGAGCGCGTTTGTCCGTCATAACGAAGATGTTTTCGCCGTCGAGTATCCTCGCGGCGGGCAGGTCGTCGGGTATCTTGATTGGCATGAGGAGGCTCCTTTCGGGAATTACTGCTATAATTATAGCACGCTTTCGCCCCATATACAAGTGCTTGACATAAATATTTTTTGGTGGTAAAATTATTGAAGGAAATTTCAAGAAGGAGTTCTTTTTATGAAGCCTTTATTTTTCTGGCGATGGAGCGAGCCGCCCTCCCTCCGCGAAATAGACGACCGTCTGAGCCTGCTGGCGGAGCGCGGGTTCGCCGTAGCCGTGGAGCCGTGCGGCGGCTTTATGACGGCGCGGTTTTTCGAGGCCCTGCGCGGGGCCTGCCGCAGTGCGGGCCGCTATGGGGCGGAGCTTTACCTTTGCGACGACGTCGGCCCATTTTCCGGCTCCGGCGGCGGCGAGGTGACCTCCGCGCCGGAGCTCAGGGCCCGCCTGCTTACGCTGATACCCTCGGCCGCGCTCGGCGCGGGCGAGGAGCCGCTTTTCGAGAAGGACGGCAAGGCCGTGGTTATCCGCCGCGCGGGGGCCGACGGCCCCGCCGACGTGTTCGGCCAAAGAGCCGCCCGAGCCTTCGTGGACGCGATTTACCGCCGCGTGGGGCGCGAGGCGGCGAGGTTCCTCGGCTGTGAGCTGAAGGGCTTCGTCACCCGAACGCCCTTTGTCCGCGAGGCGGACGGCCGCCCCGCCCTGCCCTACTGCGAGGAGCTTTTTGCCGAGGCCGAGAGCGAGGGTCTGTCGCCCGAGGAGCTGTTCTTCGGCGGCGGCGCGGAGCGGTACATGGCTTTGGCGCGGGAGCTGGCCGCGAAAACCTTCCTGCCGGAGCTTGAGCGCGGAGCTGCGGGCCTCGGGCTCAGACTGCTCGGCGAGATATGGGGCGAAAAAATATTCCGCGTGACCGTCCCCGAGGGGCCGCGCTTCCTCGCCGGTGCCGTCCGCTCCCTGTGCCGAGGTATTGGGGGCGGCCTACCCGCCGTGAGCGGAGAGCTTTTCGGCGAGGAGCGGCCCTGCGCCGTAGGCTACGCCCTTTGGGCCGACGCCGCGCGGACGCTTTGCGAAGCCGCCGAGGGCATGAGGCCCGTTGAGGGCGAAGCCGTCGGCAAAGAGGGCCAGGGCCTTGACCTGTGCCATCTGCGCCGCGAGGGGGCGGAGCTTTACCTGCTCACGAACGACGCGGACGAGTCCGCAGGCGTGGAGCTTGCTCTCCCCGAGGGCCTGTCGGCCCACGCGCTCGACATTTTCAGCGGGGAGCTTGTTTACGCGGGCGAGGGCAGCCTCCGCGCCGAAATTCCCGCCGGCGGTGCGGCGGCCCTGCTATGCGCCGCAAAATCCCCCGAGGCTGCGGCGGGCGGCCTGCTGCCCGGCTTTGCAGTGCCGTCGGAGGGCGCGGAGCCGCTCGCCGCCCGGCCGCTCGGAGCGGAAAAGGGAGCGAGCGTATACGAGGCGCGGCTGCCAGAGGACGGCGCGGCCCTTGTGCTTGAAGGCAACTTCGCCTGCGCCGAGGTGCGCGTGGGCCGCCGGCGCGAAACGCTCGTCGCGCCGCCGTTCGCCCTTAAGCTGTACGCCGGCGACGCGGGCCGGGCCGCCGAAATAACGCTTTATCCCGCCGAAAACGGTGCTTCCGCGTCGCTGACCGCCGCATGGACGACCGCCGCGCGGGAAGCTTTATAAAATTTGTGCAATATTTTTCAAATTTTTTTCAAAAAACACTGGAAATTTATGCTTGGATAGTATATAATAGGTGTGAAACTATATAAGGAGGACGACCCCAATGAGCAAAAAATATGTTTATTTGTTTACCGAGGGTAACGCGAGCATGCGCGAGCTTCTCGGCGGCAAGGGCGCTAACCTTGCTGAAATGACCAACATCGGGCTTCCCGTGCCCATGGGCTTCACCATTACCACCGAAGCCTGCACGCAGTACTACGAGGACGGCCGCAGGATCAACGACGAGATTCAGGCTCAGATCGTTGAGCACATCGCCAAAATGGAGGAAATCACCGGCAAGAAGTTCGGCGATAAGGACAACCCGCTTCTGGTATCCGTCCGCAGCGGCGCCCGCGCCTCCATGCCCGGCATGATGGACACCATCCTTAACCTCGGCCTCAACGAAACCGTCGTTGAGTCTATGGCCGAAAAGAGCGGCAACCGCCGTTGGGCCTACGACTGCTACAGAAGATTTATCCAGATGTATTCCGACGTCGTTATGGAGGTCGGCAAGAAGTATTTCGAGCAGCTCATCGACGAGATGAAGGCCAAGAAGGGCGTTACGCAGGACGTTGAGCTGAACGCCGACGACCTTAAGCTCCTCGCCGAGCAGTTCAAGGCCGAATACAAGGACAAGATCGGCGCGGACTTCCCCTCCGACCCGAAGGAGCAGCTCATGGGCGCCATCAAGGCCGTTTTCCGTTCTTGGGACAACCCCCGCGCCAACGTATACCGCCGCGATAACGACATACCCTATTCTTGGGGCACGGCCGTCAACGTTCAGATGATGGCCTTCGGCAACATGGGCGACGACTGCGGCACAGGCGTGGCCTTCACTCGCAACCCCGCCACAGGCGAAAAGAAGCTGATGGGCGAGTTCCTGACCAACGCCCAAGGCGAGGACGTTGTTGCCGGCGTTCGCACCCCCATGCCCATCGACGAGATGGAGGGCAAGTTCCCCGAGGCCTTCGAGCAGTTCAAGAACGTTTGCAAGACCCTTGAGGACCACTACAGAGATATGCAGGATATGGAGTTCACCGTCGAGCACGGCAAGCTCTATATGCTCCAGACCAGAAACGGCAAGAGAACCGCCACCGCCGCTCTCAAGATCGCCTGCGACCTTGTTGACGAGGGCATGATTTCCGAGGAAAAGGCTGTTTCCATGATAGACCCCAGAAACCTCGACTCCCTTCTGCACCCCCAGTTTGACGCCGACGCCATAAAGAAGGCCGCCCCCATAGCCAAGGCTTTGGCCGCCGCTCCCGGCGCCGCCTGCGGCCAGATCGTGTTCACCGCCGAGGACGCCAAGGCTTGGGCCGCGCAGGGCAAGAAGGTTGTTCTTGTCCGCCTTGAAACCTCTCCCGAGGACATCGAGGGCATGAAGGCCTCTCAGGGCATACTCACCGTTCGCGGCGGTATGACCAGCCACGCCGCCGTTGTTGCGCGCGGCATGGGTACCTGCTGCGTATCCGGCTGCTCCGAGATAAACATGGACGAGGAAAACAAGACCTTTACCCTTGCCGGCAAGACCTACCACGAGGGCGACGTTATCTCCTTCGACGGCACCACCGGCAACATATACGACGGCGAGGTTCCCACGGTTGACGCCAAGATAGCCGGCGAGTTCGGCCGTATCATGGCTTGGGCCGACAAGTACAGAAGGCTCAAGGTTCGCACCAACGCCGACACTCCCGCCGACGCCAAAAAGGCCCGCGAGCTTGGCGCCGAGGGCATCGGCCTTTGCCGCACCGAGCATATGTTCTTCGAGGGCGACAGGATAGACGCCTTCCGCGAGATGATTTGCTCCGACACCGTTGAGGAGCGCGAGGCCGCGCTTGCCAAGATACTTCCCGTTCAGCAGGGCGACTTCGAGAAGCTGTACGAGGCTCTCGAGGGCAACCCCGTAACCATTCGCTTCCTTGATCCTCCGCTGCACGAGTTCGTGCCCACCGAGGAGGCCGACATTGAGAAGCTGGCCAAGGCCAAGGGTAAAACCGTGGCCGATATCAAGGCCATAATCAACTCCCTGCATGAGTTCAACCCCATGATGGGTCACCGCGGCTGCCGTCTGGCCGTTACCTACCCCGAGATTGCCAGAATGCAGACCCGCGCCGTTATCCGCGCCGCTATCAACGTCAAGAAGGCTCACCCCGACTGGGATATGAAGCCCGAAATAATGATTC
>CANRER010000087.1 GCA_947629615.1 uncultured Clostridia bacterium
GGCGATGGAGCATGGCGCAACCCACTACACCCACTGGTTCCAGCCGCTCACCGGCGTGACGGCGGAAAAGCACGACAGCTTCATCGAGCCCGACGGCAACTGCCGCGCTATTATGAGCTTTTCCGGCGCTTCGCTGATAAAGGGCGAGCCCGACGCCTCAAGCTTCCCCTCCGGCGGTATTCGAGCCACCTTCGAGGCCAGAGGCTACACCGCTTGGGACTGCTCCTCTCCAGCCTTTTTGAAGATGGATCAGGGCACGACTGTTCTCTGCATACCCACGGCCTTCTGCTCGTATACGGGCGAGGCTCTTGACAAGAAAACTCCCCTCATCCGCAGCTCCGAGGCTCTCAGCAAGCAGGCCGTCCGCGTGCTTCGCGCCCTTGGCGACGAGGAAACGAAGAAGGTAATCTCCACCGTCGGCGCGGAGCAGGAATATTTCCTTATCGACGAAAAGTCCTACGCCGGAAGGAAGGATCTCATTATCACCGGCAGAACCCTTTTCGGCGCGAAGCCTCCCAAGGGGCAGGAAATGGAAGATCACTACTTCGGCATTATCCGCGACCGTGTTTCCGCCTTCATGCACGAGGTCAACACGGAGCTTTACAAGCTTGGCGTTTTCGCCAAAACAGAACATAACGAGGTGGCTCCCTGTCAGCACGAGCTCGCCTGCATATACAGCGAATCGAACATAGCCACCGACCATAATCAGCTTGTTATGGAAACCCTCAGGCGCGTTGCGCGTCACCACGGCCTTGTGTGCCTGCTCCACGAGAAGCCCTTCGCCGGCATCAACGGCAGCGGCAAGCACAACAACTGGGCACTTTCCACCGACGGCGGCGACAATCTGCTCCGCCCCGGCAAGGACCCGCAGCATAACACGCGCTTTATGCTCTTCCTTTCCGCCGTTATCGAGGCCGTCAACCTCCACGGCGACATTCTGCGCGCCAGCGCCGCCAACGTCGGCAACGACCATCGCCTTGGCGGCAACGAGGCTCCCCCGAGCATAATTTCCGTATATCTGGGCGACGAGCTCGCCGACGTTGTGGACGCCGTTATCGAGGGCAAGGAGGCCGCCGTCAAGGGCAAGGAGGAAATGGCCTTTGACGTTGCCGCAATCACCAATATCGACCGCGACACCACCGACCGCAACCGCACCTCTCCCTTCGCCTTCACCGGCAATAAGTTCGAGTTCCGCATGGTTGGCTCCTCCGCCTCCATCGCCGGACCCAACACCGTTATCAACACCATCGTGGCCGACAGCCTTAAGCATATAGCCGACCGCCTCGAGGCCGCCTCCGACGTTGAGGCCGAGGCCCGCGCCATCATAAAGGAAATGCTCACCGCGAACAAGCGCATCATCTTTAACGGCGACGGCTACAGCGAGGAATGGGTTGCCGAGGCCGCGCGCCGCGGTCTGCCGAACCTTCCCCAGTCCATCGACGCTTACCCCGCCTATATCACCGACAAGGCAAAGAAGATGTTCGGCGAGCATAAGGTGTACAGCGAAATCGAGCTGATGAGCCGCTACGAGGTAAAGGTCGAGAAATTCGTCAAGACAACCAATTACGAGGCTCTTACCATGCTCGACATGGCCCGTCAGGAGATAATCCCCGCCGTCGGCGATTATGTGGCTCATCTGGCCGAGGCCAAGTCCTTAAAGGACGACTCCGGCGTCAGCGCCTTTGTCGAAAAGGAGCAGCTCGCCAAGGTTTCGCCCCTTTACGAGGAGCTTTATAAGGCCACCGAGGGCCTCGACGCCGCGATTAAGTCCGCCGCCGCCGTAGAGGGCCTTGACGCGCAGGCGAAGGCATATAAAAAAGACGTCATTTCCGCTATGGACGCCGTGCGCTCCGCCGCCGACGCTCTGGAGCTTATTGTGGCCAAGGAGTTCTGGCCGATGGAAACCTATTCGGATATACTGTTCTATCAATAATAAAACCGCGTTATTCGCAAAAGCCCAAAGCATTTCATACTTTGGGCTTTTATGCGGAAAATTTCCAACGGAGGAAAAGCTATGACGCTGACAGACATTATTTTCGGCCTGTTCACCATGTGCGGCGGCGCCGCGCTGTTCCTTTACGGCATGAACGTAATGGGCGGAGGTTTGGAAAAGGCCGCGGGCGACAGTATGCAAAGGCTCATCGAAAACCTCACCAGCAACGTAATCAAGGGCGTGCTGGTGGGCGCAGCCGTCACCGCGCTGATTCAGTCCAGCGGCGCGACGACGGTTATGGTCGTCGGCTTTGTGAACGCCGGCATGATGACGCTGCGCCAAGCGTCGGGCGTTATAATGGGCGCGAATATAGGCACCACTATAACCGCTCAGATTTTGTCGCTCTCGGGCATAAGCGGCGATATGTGGTACATACGGCTGCTGAAGCCCTCCACGCTCGCCAATTTCCTCATGGTCGCGGGCATAATCCTTATAATGTTCGTCGGCAAAAAGCATAAGAACCGCGTATATATCGGCGAAATAATCTTCGGCCTCGGCGCGATTTTCGTCGGCATGGGTATAATGACCGACTCCATCTCCGCCATGAAGGATTTGCCGATAATGCGCACGGTGTTCACCGGGATAAGCAATCCCTTCCTCGGCATACTCGCGGGCGCGGTAATCACGGCCTTGCTCCAGTCAAGCTCCGCTTCGGTCGGCCTTTTGCAGGCCTTCACGGCCACCGGCCTCGTAACGTGGAGCAACGCTCTGCCCATGATAATGGGCGCGAATATCGGAGCCTGCGTCATAACCATTATGTCGGGCATGGGCGCGAATAAAGAGGCCCGCCGCGCTTCCATACTCAACCTTATTTTCAAGGTGACGGGCGTTGTGCTTTGCTCCGCCGTCATGTACGGGCTGGACGTATTCCTGCACTTCGGCTTTTGGGATACCGTGCTTACCACCAACGGCGTGGCGAACATACACACCTGCTTTAACATACTCAGCACCGTTGTTCTGCTGCCCTTCTGCGAGCTGTTCATCAAGGTTTCGTGCCTGATTATTCCCGACGAGGAAAAGCAGACAGGCAAAAGGAAAAGCCAGTCCATACTGGACGAGCGCTTTATGCTCGCCCCCGCCATCGCCATTCGCCAAACCATGAGCGGTATCGTCACAATGGCCGAAACCGCGCTCAAGGGCTACGATATGGCGATAAGGGTTGTTCAGCATAACGAAACCGAGCTCATCGACCGCGTGAAGGAAATCGAAAACGACATCGACAAAATGGAAAGCCGAATTTCGCAGTACGTGACGAAAATCGTGGCTCAGCACCTTACGCCTACCGAAAAGCACACGGCGACGACCATTCTCCACGTTGTGACCGACCTCGAAAGGGTGGGCGACCTTGTACTGAATATATGCTACTGCGTGCGCGATATGATTGAGGCCGGCAGCTCTATTTCCGCCGGGGGCCTCGGCGAGCTGAAGGTCATGGGCGACGCCGTGCGCGAGTCCCTCGTTCTCGCGACTGACGGGCTGAGATACGCCGACGCGGGCCGCGCCATGCGCATACAGCCCTGCGAGGCCGTGGTGGACGAGCTGCGCGACACCCTTAAGGACCGCCATGTGGAGCGGCTTGTAGAAAATAATTGCAGCGTCCGCAGCGGCATTGCCTTCCTTGACATCGTGAACAATCTTGAACGCATATCCGACCATTGCAGCAATGTGGGTATATCCATCGAGCAGCTCGGCAATATCGAAACCGACATCGACGCTCATAAGTACGTGAAGCGGCTTCGCCAAGAGAACGGCGAGCTTTACGACGCTCTTGTGGGCGAGTACCGCAGTCGTTTCACGCTTGCCGCGGAATAAAACGCGAAATTTTGGAAAAGCTTCCTTTTAAGAGGAAGCTTTTTTCTTGGAGGCGCGGCATGACCTTTCTTTTCGGCGCCCTTACGGGCTTGATAAACGGATTTTTGGCGTCCGGCGGCGGCATTGTGGCGGTGCTTGTGTTGGAGAAGGCCCTTGGCGTGGAAACGAAGAAGGCCCACGCCACGGCCATAGCGGTGATATTGCCGTTCTCGGCGGCTTCGCTTGTGGTTTACGGCCTCGGCGGCTATATCGACATGGGGCTTGTTTGGCGGTCGGCGCTTGGCGGAGTGGCCGGAGCCGCCGTCGGCGCGAGGCTGCTTTCGAGGCTGCCGAAGAAGTATATAAAAATGGGCTTCGGCGGCGTTATGATTGCGGCGGGCGCGAGAATGATGCTGAGATGAATGCGGAATGCAGAATGATGGGGGAGGGAGGGGTTTTGCGGCTCATGCCGCCTAAAGGAGGGAGGTTTTTTATGATTATACTTATCGGGTTTTTTGCGGGAATATTGAGCGGAATGGGAGTTGGGGGCGGCATGATACTTATACCCGCCCTCACGATTTTTGAGGGGGTGGGCCAGCACGCCGCGCAGACCGTGAACTTATGCTACTTCCTGCCCACGGCCGCGGCCGCGCTGATAGTTCACATCAAAAACAAAAACGTGGCCGTCCGCCCCGCGCTCGGCCTCGCCGCCTCGGGCATAGCGTTTTCGCTTTTGGGGGCGTATATGGCGGTGCGCCTGCCGGCGGAGCTTCTGCGGCGCGTATTCGGCGGCTTTGTCGCGGCGGCTGGCGTGCGCGAAATCGTGTCGTCTTTAACGAAAATCGTCAAATAACGGATTAAGTGAAGAAAACTGTTGACAAATCGGGCTTCAAGCGGTATAATATATAAGAATAAAAAGCAGAAAAGAGGAAACGTTATGTCCAGAGTTTATAATTTTTCGGCCGGCCCCAGTATGCTCCCGCTTCCCGTGCTTGAAAAGGCGCGGGCCGAGCTTCTCGACCAAGGCGGCAGTGGCCAAAGCGTTATGGAAATGAGCCACAGGAGCAAGGAATTTGACGTAATCATCAAGGACGCCGAGGCCCTTCTCCGCGAGCTTATGGAAATCCCCGACAACTACAAGGTTATGTTTCTTCAGGGCGGCGCGTCCACTCAGTTTGCCATGATTCCCATGAACCTTATGACGGGCAGCGGCAAGTGCGACTGCGTGATAACGGGCCAGTGGTCAAAAAAGGCCGCGAGCGAGTTTGAAAAGTACGGCAAGGTGAACCGCGTCGCATCAAGCGCCGACAAAACCTTCTCCTACATTCCCGAGCTTGACCCCGCCTCCTTCGACCCCGAGGCCGATTTCTTCCACATTACATACAATAACACCATCTACGGTACAAGGTATACCGAGCTGCCCGATACCGGCAGCGTGCCGCTCGTGGCCGATATTTCCTCCTGCATTCTTTCCCAGAAGATTGACGTTAAAAAATTCGGCCTGCTCTACGCCGGGGCGCAAAAGAACGTCGCTCCCGCCGGCGTGACGATCGTCATTATCCGCGACGACCTTCTCGGCAAGCAAATGGATATTACCCCCACCATGCTCAACTATCAAATCCACGCCGATAACGGCTCGCTTTACAACACTCCTCCCTGCTGGTGCATCTACATCTGCAAGCTAGTGCTCGAGTGGCTGAAGGAGCTTGGCGGCGTTGAGGCTATGGAAAGGATTAACGTCGAAAAGGCCAAGATACTCTACGACTATCTCGACGGCTCCGCCCTGTTCAAGGGTACCGTCGTTCCCAAGGACCGCTCTCTTATGAACGTTCCCTTTGTTACCGGCAGCGAGGAGCTCGACGCCAAGTTCGTCAAGGAGGCCAAGGCCGCCGGCTTCGTGAACATCAAGGGCCACCGCACGGTTGGCGGTATGCGCGCCAGCATCTACAACGCTATGCCCAAGGAGGGCGTTGTGGCTCTTGTCGAGTTTATGAAGAAGTTTGAAGCCGAAAATAAGTGAGGTAAATGAAATGTATAAGCTGCTGACACTGAACAAGATCGCCGCCTGCGGTCTTGAAAACTTCGATAAAAACAAGTACGAAATAAGCGATTCCTGCACCGACCCCGACTGCGTGATACTGCGCAGCTACTCCATGCACGAGATGGAGCTGCCCAAGTCGCTCGCCGCCGTTGCCCGCGCGGGCGCGGGTGTGAACAATATCCCGCTCGATAAATGCAGCGAAAAGGGCATAGTTGTGTTCAATACCCCCGGCGCGAACGCTAACGCCGTTAAGGAACTGACCGTCGCGGGGCTGCTCCTCGCTTCGAGAAAAATCGTTGACGGCGTGAACTGGGCCCAAACCCTTAAAGGCGAGGGCGACGCCGTGGGTAAGCTCGTTGAAAAAGGCAAAAGCAATTTCGCCGGCTGCGAGATAAAGGGCAAGACCCTCGC
>CANRER010000088.1 GCA_947629615.1 uncultured Clostridia bacterium
TGAGGTTTTGCTGCGCTGGTGGAAAAACGCCGTGGCGAATACCGACGTGAAGCTTTATGTCGGCATGGCGGATTACCGCTGCGCCGAAGCGGCGGAGGGCGACGTTTGGTACGGCGCGGCGGAGCCCGCGCGCCAGCTCGACCTTAACAAGGCCGTCGGCGTGGACGGAGAGGTGCATTTCCGCTACGGCAGCCTTGCCGAGGTCGAAGGCCTCGCCGAGCTTTACCGCGAACGCTACGGCGCGGCGAGCCGCTCGGCAGCCGAAAAAATGCGCGAAAGCCTGCTGCGGCTGATGAGGCTGATAATTTTTAACTGACGCAAATCCGATTTTCCTTTCATACTATGTACTGACATGGTATGAAAGGACTTTTTTTATGCGCGAAATATCCTACAACCGCGCCGCCGCGTCGGATTACGCCCGCGAATGGGCTCTCGGCCGCAACCCCGCGTATTACGACTTCGGCGGCATAGGCGGCGACTGCACAGGCTTTGTGTCGCAATCCATATACGCGGGAGCCGGCGTTATGAACTTCACCCCCACCTTCGGCTGGTACTACCTCTCGCCCGACGACCGCGCCCCGGCCTGGACGGGCGTGCGCTACCTGTATAATTTTCTGACGACAAACGAGGGCGTCGGCCCCTACGGGCGCGAGGCGGGCCGCTCCGAAGCCGCGCTCGGCGACGTGGTGCAGCTCGGCCGCGCCGACGGCGAGTTTTATCACTCCCTTGTGATATGCGGCTTCCGCCGCGGGGAGATACTCGTCTGCGCCCACTCCGCCGACGCGCTCATGCGCCCGCTCGGCAGCTATAACGCCGAACGGCGCAGGTTTATCCACATCGAGGGCGTGAGGGCCGATTAAACTTTTTAGATTTTTTTGATTTACCCTCTTGACAAACCACATACATCGTGTTACTATGTATATAGATAATCTATGTATGAGGTGATGAAAATGTCCGTAGACAGGGAACTGATGAAGGGAAGCACGTCCATTTTGATTTTGTCGCTCTTAAGCCGCGAGGATATGTACGGCTATATGCTGACGCAGCGGCTGCGGCAGGGGTCGGGCGACGTGTTCGAGATGAAGGAAGGCACGCTTTACCCTATGCTCCACGCGTTGGAAAACGAGGGAGCCGTCGAAAGCTACTGGGCCGAGGCCGCCGGGCGGGGGCGCAAGTATTATCGGCTGACGCCCTCGGGCCGCGCCCTGCTCGAAAAAAAGAAGGAGGAATGGCGCGTGTATTCCCGCGCGGTTGACAAAATCGTTGGCACGGCGCGCCGCCGCCTTGCGGGAGGTGAGCCTTGTGAAGGATAAGACGGCCGCCTTTCTTGACGAAATTTGCCTGCAAATAAAGGAAAAAAGCGTACACAAGGCCATTCACCGCGAAATAGGCTCGCACATAGACGAGCTGACCGATGAACTGACCGCCTCGGGGCTCGCCCCCGACGAGGCCGAGGAGCAGGCCCTCGCTCACATGGGCAGCGCCGAGGAAATAGGCCGAAGGCTGAACCGTCAGCACAGGCTGAAAATTGAATGGAGCTGCCTGCTGCTCACGGCCGCGCTGGCGGGTTTGGGGCTTTTTATCAACCGCTCCCCCTCCGCTACGGCAGGCAGGCTCGGCGCGCTCGCCATAGGGGCGGCGGTGTTGGTTGCCGCCATGCTTTTCGACTATAACAAGCTGAGGCGCGTTTCGCTGCCGCTGTTTTTGGGATTGTGCGGGCTGTCGGTATTAATGCGGCTTATTCCCGGGCATTACGGCCGCCTTCATCTGACGCTCACGGTGTACCTTCAACAGCTGTTTTTCCCGCTGTTTGCCGGGGCCTCGCTGGCCGTCCGCCGCGACGGCGGCGTCAGGGACGCTTTGCTCGTCACCGCCCTCGTCTCGGCCGCGTTGGTCTGCTCCGCCATGAGGCAGGCGAGCTATCTGTTCGTGTACCTGTTGGCATTCGCGATAATTTTCGCCGTTATGGCGGCCCAAGGCCGATTTGCGAAAAAGCGGTTCGCGCTCATACCGTTTGGCGGACTGGCGGCCGTTTCCGCTCTGGTGGCCGCCTCTATCGGCCCGCGCTTTAAGGAAACCCTGCTTGCCTTCGCGGGGCGCGGAGGCTACGAGCCGTTGGGCGCGGGCTATGTGACGGCTAACCTCGCACGTCTGCTCGGCAGCGCGGGCGCGTTGAGCGGGGCCGAGCCCGCCGCCGTCAGCGTGATTGACAATTTCAACGAATACACCCTCGCCTCGACGGTGGGCCGCTTCGGCTACGTCGCGGCAATCGCCGTCGTGGCCGTGGTGGCGGCGCTGCTCGCGCGGCTGCTGCTTGCCTCCGGCAGGGCGAAGGGCGAATACGGCCGCAGTCTGAGCCTTTGCTGCTGCGCGTTGGTTATGGCGAAGTTCGTTTCCAACATACTGCTCAATTTTAACGTGATACCCTATATGGGCGTGACGCTTCCGCTTGTGGCGCACGGCGGCAGCGACCTCATTATGACCTCGCTGATGATAGGGCTTGTCCTTTCCGTTTGCCGCCGTAGGGAGCTTTTCCCCGAGGCCTCCGAAGCTTAAATATCCCTGCGGGAGCGCACCCAAACAAAATCCCCGTGACGATAGCCGTCACGGGGAAATTTTGTATTTGCGCAGTGCGAATTTTTATTGTTTTTACAATTCCGTCTTTGCATAATGATAATTACGCACGTAGCCCTTGGCTTCCCCTTGGGGGAAGCCAAGACTATGTACAAGCATATACACGCGCGGGCGGCAGCACCCCGCCACCTCAGCGAGCGGCCTTTTCCATCAGTTTATTAAAATTATCGCACAGCAGATAAATGCTGAAAAACGGCACTATCATGCAAATAGTCATAACAATCGGGTCCTCCACGTCGAACACAACGCCCAAGGACGCGGCCTCGTCGGCCTCGGCGCGGAACACCGTGTAGTACCAATAGTACATAAACAGCCCGCAGGTGAGAATGCCGAGCAGCAGCGCGGGCAGAAACTCCATAGGCCGCTTGGGCGTATGCGCCAGCATAAGACGAAGCTCCCTGTCGTATTCGTAAAGGAAAATTATCCCGTAAATGCCGCAGGTCACAAGGCTGAGCAGTATGACCTTCAAAAAATCCTTCTTCTGTATCACGCTTATCACTCCTGTTTGTCGTTCTCCTGCTTTTTCAGTTTATCGAAGCAGTACTGCAAAATATCCTTTCTGGTGACGATGCCGATAAACACATTCGTGTCGTCGATGACGGGAACAAAGTTTTGATTTATGGCAAGGTTCATCAAATCCTCGATGTCGGAATCCGCGCCGATGGCCTCCTTGCGGGAGTGGCGGCGCACCTCGCCGAGAGGGGTCTGCTCGGCGAGCTTCAAATCAAAGCCGCAGTTGTTTTTCAGGCTCCACAGCACGTCTCCCTCGGTGAGAATGTCCACATAAGCGCCGTCGCGGTCGATGACAGGCACCGAGGCATAGTGGTGAAATTCCATCTTCTCCATAGCTTGGCGCAGAGTGAAGTCGTTATATAAGTAAACGACCTGACTTTTGGGCGTCAAAAATCTCAATATATTCAAATTAAATCACCTTAAAACTTAACCAATTTGTTCACGGCGCGGGGTACCGCGTCCTTGCTGTTTTTCCAGTCGGCGTCGCGGTTATTGAAGTCAAACTTGCGTGTGAACCAGTTCACGTCGCCGTTAAGCTCCTCCAAGCCCTCGCTTTGAGCCGTCACGATAAAATCCACAAATTCGTCCAGCCGTTTGCCGCTAAGCTCCGTACCCGCGGCGCGCAGCACAAGCAGGGTATGAGGCAGGCACAGCCCCCGCGAATTGCCCAGCTTTTCGCGGAAGTCAGGCTCCTTATCCCAAAGATAGACCAAATTCGCCGCCGCGTCGAACACGTGGCCGTTCAGCTTATCGCAAACCGCACAGCCGTCGATGATTTTTTCAAGCTCGGCGCAGATGGCCTCGGCGTTCTTTTTCGCGGCGAACAGGCCTCCCCTGCCGCCCTTTTTCTCCAGCCGTGCGCGCAGCTCCTCAAGGTGCGTATCCAGCATAAGGGCGAGGCCGAGCGGGCTGCCGGCGGCCTCCATCATGTGCAGATGCCTGCGGCAGAAGCCCTTTTTGTTTGTCATTATCCTTATCTCGGGCTCCATTTTGGACGCCCCCATAAAGTACTCCACGGCGTCGTTTTCAAGCTTTTCCTCCAGAGCGCACATCACACAGCCGCAGTCGGCGTTCAGCGCGTCGGTCAGAGGTATGCTGTAAATTCTTTCCTTCATTTTTCATTCTCCCGGATTATATCAATGTACATTTTGATTATAGCATAAACAACATGGCAGGTCAAGGGAAATTTTGACCCGCCATATTTTACCGCCGACGGCGTTTATTCCGCGTCTATGTCCGGCTCCGGCTCCTCGCCGCTTTCCGCCATTTGGATGTACTCAATGGAGGCCGTTTCGTGGAGCTGCTCCCTGAGTATCAAATGGTTTTTGTTCTCCCTTGTCGGGTGTACGCGGTTATTCAGCAGCGCGACGTACAGGCCCGTGGACGGAGAAACGATTATGCTCGGGCCGGTGAAGCCCATATGGCCGAAGCCGTTCGGGTCCAAAAACTTTGCGGCAAACATCGTGTCGAATTTACCGCCCACAAGGTTAAAGCCGAGGCCGCGATTTTCCGTTTTGCCGAGAGTATAATTTTGAATAGCCTTGTCGAAAAGCTCCCTCGGCAAATACTCGCTCCCGCCGACCGCGCCGTGGTTCGCCAGCATTTCGGCGTAGACGATCATGTCGTCCAAATCGGTGAACACGCCGGCGTTCCCGGCAACGCCGTTCATAAAGTAGGCGTTTTCGTCGTCAACCTGCCCGCAAAGCCAATCCCCGGTGATATGGTTCCTTTCGGTATAGGCCGTGTTGCTCGGGTCGATGGGCATATCGAGCGGGTGATAGGCCGTGGAGGGCATATTCAGCTTGCCGAACACCTCCTCCCGCGCAAGCGCGTCGAGCGTTTCGCCCGACAGCCTTTCCAGTATTTTACCAAGGAGGATGAAGCCGAGGTCGGAATATATCTCCCTCGTTCCCGGCTCGTACACCAGCGGCATATTCAAAATATAAAGGGTCGGGTCGTCGCCGGGCTGAAGAAGCTCCTCCAGCAGCACGGTCGCCTTAAAGCCGGCGGTGTGCGTTAAAAGCTCGAAAACCGTTATTCCGCTTTTGTCCGGCGGGACAAGCGTGCCGAAATAGGTTGTGAGCGTATCTTCAAGCCGTATTTTGCCGTCGTTTATGTATCGGAGTGTTATCATTGTCGTCGCCATTATTTTTGTCAGCGACGCGACGTCGTACTTGGTTTTGGCGTTTACCGCCGTCGCGCCCTCGGTATAGGACGTCACGCCGAACGCCTTTTTGGCGTACAGCTTGCTCCCCACCCCGATGGCCAAAGCGGCGGACGGTATCTTTTTTTCTTCCACGAATTGGCGCACAAGCGCGATTGATTTTGGAAACGCGAGCATAGTGATTTTCCTCCTTTTTTCTTTTGTGTATTCTTCGGCGCGAAAATGTATAATCGAAAATGTATAATATAGCTTTATTTAATTATAGCATAAATGAAACGGCAGGTCAAGGGAAATTTTGACCTGCCATAATTTATCTTGCCCGCCGAGCCTCACCTTCGCGGGCGAGCTCCTCGTATTTGTGCTTCGTAGCCATGCCGCCGCGGATGTGGCGTTCGGCCTTGTTTTTATCCAGCACCTGCTTGGCCCTCGCCGCGAGGGTGGGGTTTATCCTCAAAAGCCGTTCGGTAACGTCCTTGTGAACGCTGGACTTCGACAGCGAAAACACCTTCGCCGCGCCGCGCACGGTGGCGTTGTTTTCAATTATGTAATTGGCCAGTTCCACGGCCCGCTCCTCAATGTAGTCTTTCATAGGCCATCCCCCTTTTCGTTACAGATTATGAGTAGCGGGGGACGGTTATGATAAAAAAACTTTGACAAACCCGAAAATCTGTGCTATAATGAGGCTGATGAGCGGGCGTGGCGGAATTGGCAGACGCGCAAGATTTAGGTTCTTGTGTCCACGACGTGCAGGTTCAAGTCCTGTCGCCCGCACCACGGCGTCGTCGCAAGCCTCACTTCGCTTGCGGCGGCTTTTTTGTTTCGCAAAAAAGCCGCCGTTTGGCTCGTTCGGCTGCTCCTCCTTTTTCGCGAAAAGTCACGCCGCGCTGCGGCTATTCGGGCGGATAAGCCGCCCTCTTT